>JAIPJH010000053.1 GCA_021734245.1 Candidatus Cloacimonadota bacterium
GTCCAGCCAGGTAGCAGCATGGACAAAAGCAAGAAACAAAAAAGAATGCTCTATAAACTGGCAGTTTACCACCCAAGATTCACGAGTTAAATTGAAACGTCTCTATCCGACAATCGATGATTGACGGGTCACTAGTAAATTTCTATTTTTAATAATCTTCCATCCAGATTTCCATTAACCAGAGGAATTTTTCGGGAAGGTTTTAATCCTATACTTTTGATCAGATTTCTGTTTCCGCAATAAATCCAGGCAGTAGAACCTTTACATTTTTGTTTTAAAAAATCACCGAATTCTTCATAAAGTTTTTCCAGGTATTTTTCTTCTCCCAACCTGATTCCATAAGGAGGATTGGTTATGATCACACCGTTTTTCAGTCCCGGATGTTCATTAAAATCTCTATTTTGAATTCTAATAAGATTACCTTCTGGCATGGAGTTTAAGTTTGTTCTGGCAGCATTTGCAGCATTGTTGTTGATATCACATCCATTCAATAAATTCTGTTCTAAATTTCTTCTTACTTTTTGCGATTGCTGCAAAATTTTCTCCCAAACATCTTCATCAAAATCCGGTAGAAAGTGAAAACCAAATTTTTTTTTCTGGAAGGCGGCTGGAATTCTGCAATAATGTAATAAAGCTTCCGATAAAATTGTTCCGCTCCCACACATTGGGTCCAGAAGTGGAACTTTTCCATTCCAACCTGAAATACGAATAATCGCAGCTGCCAGAGTTTCCTGCATCGGTGCCGCAACGCTTTCGATCCGATAACCACGCTTATGCAAACTACCAGCAGAAAGATCCAAGTTTATTTTGGCTTTATTTCTATCTATATGCAGATTGAACCAGACATCAGGATTTTTTGTGTCTACGTTTGGTCGCTCATTTTCCAATTCCATAAACCTATCCGCGATAGCATCTTTCAGTCTTAAAGCAGCAAAACGTGAATGAGTAATTTTGCTGTTTGAAACAGTAGCAAATATGGCAAAAGTATTTTCCGAAGAAATTATCTTTTCCCATTCTATCTTTTTTGCTGTGTTATAAAGATAATCTGTACTGTGGCAGCTGAAAGAAAGAAGCGGAGCTAAAATCCTTGTCGCCAATCTACTCCAAAGATTAATCCTGTAAACATGCTCCAAATCGGTTTTGAACCAAAGTCCGCGATAAACAGGATTTATTTCTTTTGCTCCAAATTCTTTGATCTCTGCTGCACCAAATTCTTCCATTTTCCCTGCCACTAAAGCAAAGAACCTTCCTGTTTTTTGATATTCAAACATTAACTTTCCTTTAAAACTTTTTCGATTAATTTTGCAAATCCATCACCCTGATTCGAATCAATTACCTGATAAATTTCTTTCAATTCTTTGGGAGCATTTTCCACGACAAAACTTCTTCCGGTAAAATCCAGAAGATCAATATCATTGAAATCATTTCCGATACCGATTGTAGAATTTCTGCAAATTTCCAACTTTTTGCACAACCATTTTGCGGAATGTCCTTTAGATACTTCATTGGGAAACACTTCCAGCCAGATCGATTCATGATCCAATGGAGATGTTGCTCTTATTACTTGTAAACTATTGATTTCATTTTTTACGTTTTCGTATAATTTCAGCTCATCAGGTTTGAATATCGCAATAAATTGGCTGGCTATTTGCGGTTTCTCAGTCAATTCTTCAGCAAAATCACTATAAATTTCCAGTCTTCTTTCAAAATCCAAGTTATCATTTCTGCTGCGAAAGTAACTAAATCGATGATTTTCCGGGATCGGATGATGAATCATGAAATCAAGTTTATACTTATCAAAAATTCTCAAAATTTGGTCAGTTTCAATTTGAGATAAATGGTTTTCATAAACTACTTTTTTTGTTTTCCAATCTATGATGCCGCAACCGGAACTGATCATCAGATAATCAATTGGCAATCCATGCGGTAACACTTTTTCTGCTGAAAATATATTCCTTCCTGTAGCAATGACTACTTTTATTCCTGTTTTTTTCAGAAGCTTCAATGCTTTTAATGATCTTGATGAGAATGTATTATCATCTCGCAAAAGAGTTCTATCTAAATCTGTGAATACAATTTCTAAATTTTCTTTTTTCATACTGTTGTGCTAATCGCTTGACAGAAATTTACGTCAAGCAAAAGGATTTTTTTTTGAATAAAATAGTTTTAGGAGTATAGATTTGTATCAAATTCGAAATATAATTTTACCAATAACATCAAAGTTAGATCTGAATCATTTAATAGCTCAAAAATTGAAATTGTCCAAATCAGATATTGAGCATGTCGAAATTTTGCGCCGATCATTGGATGCCAGACAGAAAAATCATTTAAAATTAAACTTTACCGTAAAAGCTGAAATTCTTAAAAAAATAAAGCTGAATAATGATGTGCAAATCTATAAAGAACCAGAACCATATATAAATAGTAACTTTCAAATTTCGGATCCCAATCCATTTATTATTGGAGCAGGACCGGCCGGGCTTTTCGCTGCCCTTTCATTGGTGGAAAAGGGCTTTCAACCTTACATTTTTGATCGTGGTGATTGCCTGGAAAAAAGAGCTGAAAAAGTAGCTGATTATTGGAAAAGTGGCAAACTCGATCCTGAAAGCAATGTGCAATTCGGAGAAGGTGGTGCCGGCACTTTTTCGGATGGAAAACTCACTTCCAGGAAAAGTGATTACTACACAAATCAAGTTACAAATTACCTTATTGAATTCGGAGCTCCCGAAGAGATCAGCTACGAAGCCCATCCCCATCTGGGAACGGACGGAATTCGCAAAATTGTCTTGAATATCAGGAAATTTCTGGAAGCAAATGGCTGTAAATTTTTCTGGAATTATAAACTTGAAAATATCAGCATTAAAAACAACAAAGTTGAATCTGTAATTATTAACAATGAATCTTATCAACCCGAAGCTTTAATTTTAGCTCTTGGAAATGCTACAAGAGATACATTTGAACTGCTTTCCCGGAAAATAGAAATGGAAAGCAAACCTTTTGCTGTGGGCTTTCGTATCGAGCATCCACAGGAATTCATCAATGAAACTTTCTTCGGAAAGAGAAATGATTTTTCCATTACAGGTCCCGCAAGTTACAGGTTGACCGCAAAAACAAAAAACAGAGGAATTTACAGCTTCTGCATGTGTCCCGGAGGGCAAGTTATCGGTTCAGCTTCGGAACCTGATTCAATAGTTACAAACGGCATGAGCAATTCAGAGAGAAACGGAAAATTCGGCAATAGTGCGATAGTTGTTACTGTAAATGAAAATGACTATGGAAAAGAGATTTTGGCAGGAATGCATTTCCAAAGAAATCTTGAACAGACCTGCTTCAAGCCTGAACTTCCCTACTTTGCTCCGGCTCAAAATGCAGCGGATTTTATGAATTCAACGCCATCATCAAATAAAATGAAAACTTCCTATCTTCCCGACACTTACATTCACGATTTAAACTCGATTTTTCCAACTGGCATTAATAGCGCATTAAAATCTGGCATGAAGAAGTTTGAGACTCTGGCAAAAGGCTTCATCGAAAAAGGAATTTTCTTAGCTCCTGAAACACGGACATCTTCGCCGGTTAGGATTATTCGTGATAAAGTAACTTTAAATTCTCTAACAGCTTCCAACCTTTTTCCCTGTGGAGAAGGAGCGGGTTTTGCAGGTGGAATTATGAGTAGTGCAGCCGATGGATTCAAAGTAGGCTCACAGTTTTATCGATAATCAATATCAATGAGTTATTTATTTTGACAAAAAAATACGTAAGAATAAGTTACGTTATTGTAACAAGGAGGATGAGATGAAAGTGATCAAAGTAATTTTATTTATTTTTCTTTCAGCGGGAATTCTAAATGCTCAATGGAGTTTAGATCCTACAGTTAATAATGCGATCTGTGATCTATCAGGAGAGCAGGTAATTCCCAAAGTAGATAACGGCCCCACAGGTGATACTTACGTCGGATTTTTTTCCAACGATTCAGGAAATTATGACGTCAGATTGCAGAGGCTGGATTCCCAGGGAAATGAACTTTGGGATCATAACGGAATTCTGATAAGTGATAATCCTGCCATGACCTGGCTCACAGACTGGGATATGACTGTTGATGCAGAAAATCATGCGATTCTGGTTTTTCAGGATATCCGCAATGCCGGAAATAATAATATTTATGCCTATCGGATTTCACCGGACGGGAATTTCGTTTGGGGAGCAGACGGCTTGGAACTCTCAAACAGTATCGCTTTCAGTGCTTCGCCCAAGGTTATCATCACGTCGGCTGGAAATGCCGTCGTAGCCTGGTCAGAAGAAACCATCAGCATCATGCAGAAGATCGCCCCGGATGGAACTTTGCTGTGGGGAACTTCCGGCATCACTCTCAGCAGTGCCAATACAATTTCCTGGCCGCAGCCTTTTGCAGTTGATAATGATGAAATCCTGCTGAAATACTTTGAAGATATCGGCTCTTTTCCTGCCTTGACTCGACATTGCTATATCCAGAAATACGATACTGATGGTAATCCGGTCTGGACTAATCCAACCGTTGTATCAAATGCCGGCGGTATCAGCGCTTGGACGCAGATTTTCAACATTATTTCCGACGAAAATAACGGCTGCTTCATCAGCTGGCACGACAGCCGCGGTGGTGGAATGACATCTTATCCTTTTGTGCAGCATGTTTTAGATGATGGCACGGTAGACTTAGCTGCAAATGGTATTCAGCTTTCAACAGAAAATAATCGCCAGAATTTCTATCCTGAATCAGTTTATGATGCAGCAAATGATCAGCTCATAACATATTGGAAGCAAACAGACGGAGATCAAAATAATCATGGATTAACAGGACAGAAAGTCGATGTAGCAACAGGCAGCCTGGTCTGGGGAAATAACGGCAGCAACCTGATCCCGATCTCCAGTACTTATGTTCTGCTGACAGGTGTTCGAGATACAGGTGATGATCTGATGATCATCTTTGAAGATACAGACAACGCCATCATTAAAGCTGCCCGGATCGATCTGGATGGAAATTATGTGTGGACGAGTCAGCAGGTAACCATGTGTTCAGTGCCCTCAACCAAGATTCACAATTTTGTCAGCCAGCTTTCTGGGAGTCAGCTTATTGCTGCCTGGGAAGATGACCGCAATGGTTCTTCAGATATTTTTGCTCAGAATATAAATTTAGATGGAACATTGGGAGCAGGAACAAATCCCAACGGAACTCTGGAAGGAAACGTGATTCTAAGCGGAGGAATTGGAAACATTGAAGATGTTGACATCATAATTTCCGGTGCAACAGTAATACATCCTGATGCAACAGGTTATTTCTCGATTTCTTTAGCTCCAGGTGGATATGGGCTCCAGGCTGAACTTGAATATTATACTCCAATTACAATCAGCAATATCGTTATCACTTCCGGCGTTACAACGACTTTACCCGATGATATAATTCTTGAATGGATTCCAGTTTACAATCCTCCCCAAAACGTCACAGTTGATCCTAATACAGGTTTAATAACCTGGGATCCACCGCAACCTTATCCCGGAGCTGAACTGATTGGACATAATATCTATCTGGATGGTGTTTTTCTGGAAATGATTACTGGTACATCTTACCAACTTATAAATCTTGTTTATGGATTAGAATATGAAGTATCTATAACAGCTGTTTACGAAGGTGGTTATGAATCTATTCCTGCATCTTTGAGTTTTATGTATACAGGAACTGAAGCTGGAAATGAACTATTAACAGCTACACAACTCATTGGTAACTATCCAAATCCTTTCAATCCATCAACTTCTATCAGTTTTGAATTGAATGAAACAATGCATGTTGTCATCGAAGTTTACAATGTAAAAGGCAAACACATCAAAACTTTGTCACAAAATTACTTCAATGCAGGATTACATAATGTTAATTGGAACGGAACTGATAAAAATAATTGCTCAGTAGCAAGTGGAGTTTACCTCTATAAAATGAAAGCAGGATCATTTACTTGTACGAAAAAAATGATCCTGATGAAATAGTCCTTCGGAATTTCACAGGACAGGTTCTGATGAAATAGAATGTTGATACTCGACTTCAGAAGAGCTTTTTGCGAGACTGGAGTTGAGAATAATTCCCTGAAGTCCAGTCTAGCCTTAACTCCAGTGAATAGATATCAGCCCCGGCAGTGTGTCGGGGCATTTTTTTTAGTATATTATAAAATGGAAAATTATCTTAGTTCAATATAATAATCAATAAAAATATTTGACAATGTTTCATTAATAATCAATGTTGTTACCAAGGGTGCAACAAGTGAATACTAATTTGAGATTTGGTTTAATTGTTGCAAAAATAAGTGGATGTAAATCCAAAAAAAAATAGGAGGATGTATGAAAAAAACTAGCTTGATTTTGTTATCTTTACTGATGATGACATCTGTTGTGTTGAATGCAGCACAAAGATTTGTCGTTGGTGAAGTCTTCACAGAAACATGGTGAGGATTCTGCCCCGATGCACGTGCTGCATTGTTGCAAATGTATGAAGATGAAGATTTCTTTATCCCGTTACTTTGGGAAGGTGATGGACCACATCCAAGTCCAAATTATGACACACGTTATGCAAATTATGGAGTTCAGGCACTGCCTTCTTCAGCTTTCGATGCTGAAGTTTTTGATTTAGGTGGTGGAGCTGGAGTTTTAGCAAGATACCAGACGATTTATGGTGATCGAGTAAATGTATCAAGTCCAATGGAAATCGATGTGGTTATGAATATCGATAACAATGGAGATGTTGAAATTACTGCAGATGTTCTGTTAACTGAAACTATTCCCACAGATGATTACAATCTTCTTTTCTTACTTACTAATGAATATTCCGCTTCCTATCATTCTACTGTAACCCGTTATTATGAAGAGCCTTTTACACTTTACAATAGTGGTGCTTCTGGTCAATTTATTCATACATTCACACCAGAACCTTCCTGGGATATGGCCAAAGTGAGAGCTGTTGTTCTGGTTCAACATCAAAATACAACTGGTGTATTTACAGTAACTGGATATCCTCAATATCCTTTTAATATGTATCCAATTTTGCAGGGTGGTTTGGCTACATTCCCACTCATTGCTCCCAATCCTATTGCAAATCAGGAAATGCAGCTTAATGAAACTGCAACTTTTGATCTGACAGACTATTTTTATTATCAAGGTAGTCCAGTTGCAGCAACTTTGTCAGTTCAGAGCAGCGATCCAACAATTGTAGATGCTTCTATAAATGGAACAACTCTTACTTTGGAATCATTTAATAATGGCGGATTAGCTCAAATCGATATCATGGGAGAGTATTCCGGTTATAATGCGATGACTTCATTCAATGTATTTGTTCTCAATCCCACCGATCGTAATGTAATAATCTGGGATTTGGATCCCACTCCTTCAGGCAGTGCTTTGCAGAGCTCTATAGAAAATTTCTATTCAGCTGGAGATGTTGTATTAACAGATGATATTAATCAATATCCACTTTCCAGCACAACAGATGCTCTTTTCGTTCTTTTGGGTATTTACTCAAATAATTATACATTATCAGATGCTGAAGCATCCTTAATGGCTACCTATTTAGATAATGGTGGTAATGTTTATATGGAAGGTGGTGACACCTGGTATTACGACACTCAGACATCCGTGCATCCTTATTTCAATATTGATCCTTTATCTGATGGTGGTTCAGATCTTTCTAACGTTGATGGTCATGATTTTCTGGCAGGAATGAGTTGGACCTATTCTGGAGAAAATAACTGGATCGATCAACTTGCTCCTATAGCTCCTGCCGTAACTTTATTCTCCAACCCAACAGTTGGTTATGATTGTGGTATTGCTTATGATGCAGGAACCTACAAAACAGTTGGCACATCATTTGAGATCACAGGACTGGGTGGAACAAATACACTTGATGATGCTGTTAGTGGAATAATAGACTTCTTCGATATTGGTGGAGCTGGACCAACACTTGATCCACCCATAAATCTGGCTGTAGATGAAACAACAGGATTATTCACCTGGGATGCACCAGCAGGTAATAATGGCTGGCTGGATGATATGGAAGCTTATACTCCAGGTGTTTACCTGGCAGTTCAATCTGATGAATGGACTACATGGAGCGGAACTTCAGGTGGATCAGAC
The DNA here is from genome assembly GCA_021734245.1 of Candidatus Cloacimonadota bacterium. Taxonomy (NCBI): domain Bacteria; kingdom Pseudomonadati; phylum Candidatus Cloacimonadota; species Candidatus Cloacimonadota bacterium. The sequence continues at coordinate 8,149 of JAIPJH010000053.1, forward strand.
GATGGCTTTGTTGTAGATGAAAATGCTTATAGCGGATCTAATTCTGTTAAAGTAGAAGGCACAAGTACAGATCTTGTTCATGAATTTGGTACTTTTACAAGTGGAGTATATGATGTTTCGATGATGGTTTATATCGAACCTGGTTATGGTGGTTATTATAATCTGCTTCATTATTTCAACGGATCAAGTTCTGAATGGGGTATGGAAGTGTACTTCGGCTCTTCTGGAACAGGTGACTTATGTGCAACTGCCCAGAATATTTTAACATTTACTCATCCTGTAGGAAGCTGGTTTGAATCTAAATGTATTATTGATCTTGATTCTGACTGGGCAGAATATTATATTGACGGCACTATGATCTATGAATGGCAGTGGAGCATCGATACAAATGGTAATCCAGGTTCATGTGAATTTGGAGCAACAGACATTTATGCTTCAGCTCCCACGGGTGATGATGTAATGTTTTATTTTGATGATGTAACATTGAATGTACTTACTCCTTCTCGTGAACTTCAGAGTTATAACGTTTATCTTGATGGAACAATGATGGGTAACACAGATGATTCAGAATGGATGTTCGAAGATCTTGTAAACGGTCAAACTTACACTGCCGGTGTAGAAGCAGTGTATGATGAAGGTGTATCAACACTTGCAACTATTGACTTTGTACCAAATATCGTTAATGCAAATAACAACATTATCGCTAAAACAGAATTGAATGGCAATTATCCAAATCCATTCAATCCAACTACGAATATTTCCTTCTCACTTAAAAACAGTGGTCATGTTAAATTGGAAGTTTATAACATCAAAGGAGAAAAAGTTGTTACTTTGATCGATGATGAACTCACTGCTGATGATCATGTTGTGGCATGGAATGGTAAAGACACCAATGGAAAACAAGTTTCCAGCGGCGTTTATTTCTACAAAATGAAAGCTGCTGATTATACCAGTAGCAAAAAGATGATATTACTGAAATAATCAACTTGTTGGTTAGATAAATTTACGCTCCGGCTTGGGTCGGAGCGTTTTTCTTTCATTACTTCCCGAAACTAGTTTTTGGGAGAACTTATCCCTGCTGACAAGTTCATTCAAATAAAAAAGATGTTCCTGATGAAATAGAATGTTCATACTCGACTTCAGAAGAGCTTTTTGCGAGACTGGAGTTGAGAATAATTCCCTGAAGTCCATTGAATAGATATTAGGTCCGGCAGCAAGTCGGGGCTTTTTTATTATTAAATAAATTGACATTATGACCTCCAAATTATTGTTGCACCAGAAGGAACAACATCCTTCAAATATTGTGAATTTATTTTTAATTTTGTCTCAAAAAAAAAGGTAGAATATGAAAAGATATATATATAAACTTATAAACGTGGGCTTAACTGAAAATGAAGCAAAAGTGTATTGCTGCCTTCTTAGAAAACATCAATTTACAGCTACTGAGATATCTCATTGTTCGGGAGTTAACCGTTCTAAGATTTATTCTGTTTTAGCCAGTCTGGCACAAAAAGGATTGTGCATTGAAAAATTGGGAAAAGTAAGAAAATTTGAAGCTATAGAACCTAATATTGCCTTCCAGCAACTGATAGAAAATCAAAGAACCAAACTGGATATGATTACAGAATTACCAGAACTCCTCTCACCCATTTACACATCCAATAAAAAAAAATCATCGCCCCTGGATTTTATTCAGGTTTTCAGCACTCCTGCCAGCATCATCAAGAAAAATCATACTTTGGAACTGGAATCCAAAGAATTTGTTCTCTCATTTTGCAAACCTCCTTATGCCATGACGAAATCTATCGATATCCATGAAGAACAATGGGAAAGTATGAAAAAAGGTGTTAATTATAAATCCATTTTCGAAGTTGAACCTGATAATCTGGAATTTTTTGCCCGGCAGATGAAAAGTTTTGAAGATAAAGGTGAAGAGATCAAAGTCGCCTATCATCTTCCTATCAAGCTTCATGTTTTTGATGATCAGATAGTTATGTTTTCCATGATAAATACTATCAATCCCGACGAAAATCTTACTTACCTGGTTATCGAGCATCCCGATCTGGCTGAAACCTTAATCGATACATTTTATCTGCATTGGGAAAAAGCAATGACAGTTACTGAATTCTTTGAAAAAGAAAATATTAAGTTATAATTATGTTTGTAAGGAACATGAATTGCATTAAAATTTAATAGTGTTAATTAAAAAATAAATGGAGGACAAAAAGTTGAAAAAAACAGCGATGATAGCGTTGATGTTAATTGCCTGCTTAGCAATTTTTGCACAAGCTTATGTGCCGGAAGAAATTACAACAGCAAAAATAACTGGCAATGAGATCCAGGTTACCTTCGACATACCTGCAGGAATGCACATTACACTTCAGAAAGATCTAAATTACATTGAAGTTGATCCCATTGCAGATATCGAGTTTGAGCCAACTGTTTATCCCGAGGGAAAAGAAACAGAAGATGGTTATATTGAATATCATGGTTCAGTTACATTGACAAAAAAGTTTACAGTAACTGATGCTTTTTCTGGAACACCCGATATAACATTTTATGCAGGATTCCAAATGTGCTTAGACAATGGAACCTGTTTCATGCCGGAAGAATTTGAATTCACACTTCCATTTGAAATGCCCGAAACTGCAACAGAAACAGAATCTCAACCTTTATCAGATTTGATCAAATTTCTTATTATGGCTTTCTTTGGTGGTCTTATCCTAAATGTGATGCCATGTGTTTTACCAGTGCTTTCCATTAAAGCTATGAGCTTGGTGAAGCAAAGTCAACAGGATAAAAAGCAAATTTTCAGAAATTCCATGGCTTATACCATGGGAATTTTAACATCATTCCTCATATTGGCTTTAGTTATTGTAATTTTAAAAACTTCTGGTGAACTGGTCGGCTGGGGATTCCAATTTCAAAATACAGGTTTTGTAATAGGTCTTTTGATCTTGATATTTGTTTTTTCTCTTTCCATGTTCGACGTATTTATAATTCGAGCTCCCGGTATGACAATGGCTACTAAAGCTTCCAGCAAGGGCGGATATTCAGGATCGTTCTTCAGCGGTATTTTTGCTGTTCTGCTGGCAACTCCCTGTACAGCTCCTCTTTTAGCTCCTGCACTTGGTTTTGCCTTTTCTCAACCTCCAGTGATGATCTTTGCATTTTTTATTCTGATCGGATTAGGATTGGCTTTCCCATTTATTTTACTGGGAATCTGGCCTAAAGCCATCAAAGCTATTCCCAAACCTGGTGAATGGATGAATATTTTTAAGGAAGTTATGGGATTCCTGTTATTATTAACAGCGCTTTATCTGCTGCGATCTCTGTACTTTCTCATCGGTGGAATTAACTTAATTAATGTTCTATTCTATCTTATAATTTTGGCTTTCGCAGTTTGGATCTACGGACGTTTTGCACGACCGGAATTTTCCAGGAAGAAGCAATGGATAGCAACGGTCATTGCTCTTATAATTGCCATCGGGGCAGGATTTCTAACTTTAAATTTCGGAGATACAGAAGCTGTTTCGGAAGAAGGTGCTCATTATCCCAGAGACTGGCAGAAATTTGAGCCTGAACTGGTTCAACAATATAGAGATGAAGGAAAACCTGTATTTGTAGATTTTGGAGCAGAGTGGTGCCTTACCTGTAAAACAAATGAAGAAGCGGTTCTTTTTACTGATGAAATTGAAGCTGCGTTCAAAGAACATGGTGTTCAAATGCTGCGAGGTGATAATACCAAAAAAGATGACACAATTTCTGAGTGGCTTACCAAATTCAAACGGGCCGGTGTACCGCTTTATCTTTTCTACATTCCAGATCAGGAAAAACCGGAAGTTCTTCCTGAACTTATTACGAAAGATATGATCCATAAGCTTTTGGATAGGATTGAATAGGAGATTTTGATGAATAAATATTTGATTTCAGCATTGTTGCTGCTTGTATTATTTGCTGCCGGTTGTGATCGCTTTGAACATAAATTTGAACCTGAACAAAATAACATTGGTTTAGATCAATTCGGACAATCTCTGGCAGATGCAATAAACGCTACAGACCAATACAATTATCTGGAACTTGGTACGCTATTTTCTGAAAACTACTACAATGATGATCTCACCAAAACTGATATTATTGATTATTTCGGAAACTTCTTTCAGCTCGATCCTAATGCTACTTTTATTGCAGACAGTGTAATGGTTTCACCATCACTAATGATTTCCTGGCATTTTCAGGTTCTTGACAGCAGTCGGGAAATTCTGGCAGATGAAGTTTTTACTGACTATCTGATAGAACAGAACGACGGTTTTGTGCTTTACGGAAATCATAATAATTCCAAGAAAATCCTGGTTGAATTGTTCACAGGTCAATGGTGCAGCAATTGTCCGAATGCTGAAGAAGCTATGCATGAACTAAGAGCCAAATACAGCAGCCGTTTTATATATGTAGAATATCACATCGGAGATCAGATGGCGATCAATTCCAATAATGATATTTTCAGTTATTATCCCCAAAATGGAACCTTGCCATTTGGAATAGTAAACGGTAATGCTCATTTTTTATACACTGCACCTACCCCAGAAGAAGTTCTTGCAGAGATCGAAGCAGCAATAGAGCCATTACTTCAAGAAATTCCAAATGTTGTTATGTCCAATGTTCAAACTGACCTTTCAGATACAGAACTAAGTGGAACTGTGGATATTGAAATTCAGGCTTATGTGGATTTGAACAACCTGACTTTGAATGCTGTTTTAATGGAAGATTATAATGATGAATTTTTGAATTATGCCTCCGAACCACATCACAATATCGTGTTACAGAGATCGGAAATGAGCATTTCTGATATTAGCACCACCGACACTGTTGAGTTCACAATTTCAGGTTTAGATCAACTTGCACCCTGGTACACAGAATTACCGCAAGATCTGGTTCTGGTTTTATGGATTCAAACCAAAACACCAAATTATAATGAAAGTACTTGCACAGTACATAATGTAATAGAAATCCCACTATAAAGGAGAATAGATCATGAAAAAAATATTATTATCAATAATCGTTTTAAGCGTAGCTTTTGTGTTGATGGCAGATGATCAGGCTGTAGAATTTAAACTGGAAAATATAAAAGGTAAAATGGTAAAGCTTTCCGACCTGCAGAAAGACGGGTTAGTGATCATCGACTTCTGGGCTACCTGGTGCGTTCCCTGCAAAAATGCCCTTCCCAAACTTAATGAACTACATAATAAATATGACAATGTAACCGTCGTTGCCATCAGCACCGACAAACCCAGAAAAAAAGATAAAGCGGTTTCTCATATCAAGTCCAACAGATTCAATTTTGTTACATTATTCGATCCTACAAAAACAGTGCAGAAACAATTCAATGTTACTAATATCCCGCGAACTTTAATGATCGATCCTGAAGGTAATATTATTTACGATCACACAGGTTTTCAGCGTGGAGATGAAGTTGAATATGAAGAAGTTATTCAAAGCTGGCTGGAAGATCAGGCTGCAAAAGAGCAGCTTCAGGAATAAAATGAGGGATCAATGAAATATCAGAAGGTAATTTTAACTTTAATTTTGATCGTTTTGCTGGGGAGCCTGGTGGCAAACGAATTTTACGTTTCCGGTTTAAATGAATTCAAATTTATCAATGCGAATCGGATTATTGAGAATAGGAATTATATTTCCAATAAATTCCAGATTCAGGCTTTTTATGAGAAATTCCGGCTTGGTTTGAAATACGATCTTTACCGGCCAAGATTTGACAAGTTTCTTGAGCCGGATGCAAGCCTACCAGACAGTTTAAATGAGAACAAATTAGCATCTGAAAAGGATGAGAATTATTTTGATGAATATTATCTGCAATACGAATCTGATTACTGGTTTCTGCAGGCTGGAACGTATGAAGCTGTAATTGGAACAGGTCTGGTTCTGCACAATTTTTATGACGATGATTTTGAACAGGACACACGTTTGATCGGAGGTTATGCAAATCCGTATTATGATAAATGGCAGATGCAGCTTTTTGCTGGCCTAATGGAAAGTGATGATCCATCTCTGAAAGATGAATATGACCAGGTTGGAGCTATCGATGCTGACGTGAATATTACTGATGAACTATCTTTAGGTGAAGCTTTTGTGATTCACAAACAATTAGATGCGGATACAGAGAAATTCAATAAACGGGTTATTCATTCACGTAGAATAAAATACAGTTCTTATTCTGTTGAATTCAATGGAGAATATGCATCATCAACCGACGAAAATGATTTGGAGGGAACCGCAATTTATGCCAATGCTACATCTTATATCGGAAAATTCACTTTCAATGCTTCTTACAAGAATTATGAAAATTTCAATGTAAGGATTTCTGATCTTCCTGTTGTAAATCATAGTGGACAGCCATTGCATCACAGCTGGGATCCAGGACGTGACGAGGAAGGTATAATGGGAGAAATAAAATTCCTGCCAAATTATGAAAATGAATTGATAATTAATTATGCTGAAGGCTGGTCCAGCGATTTCAAAGTTCGTCAGTCAAATCTATATTCCGAGTATAAAAGAGATTTTGAAACTTTTTCTATCAAAGGTGAACTCGAAACTCTGGAACAATTACGCAAGGATTATTCAAAGTGGCACAAAGAAATCACACCAGCTGTTACTTTTGACCTGTTATTAGGAGAAAATCCTCTCTTGTTAAAAGCTGAATATCAGCTAAAAGAAGATGAAAACTTATTAGAAAATTATTCTTATTACGAACCACGTTTGCAAGTCGATTTTTCAATGGGAGATTATTCACTTTCAGTAACTGTTGAAAATCAGCAAGGAGAATCTGACACTTCAGAAGGTGGCGATGATGGTGAATTCTGGATTGGTGGAGAACTGGCAATAATGATGATGGATGAACCTGATTTTGCAAAATTGGGAATGGTTGGAGATGTCTTATCATTGATCCTGAAAGATTCTGATATCAGGTTGTTTTACGGAAAAGAAAAAGGTGGTATTGTCTGCCGCAATGGCGTTTGCAAAAATCAAGCAGAATTTGATGGTTTACGCCTTTCCTGGATAAAAACATTTTAACCTTCGCAATGATCGCATGACCTTGCGAATGGTTGCATAGAAGTGGAGAACCCTTTTGCCTTCCAAAGGGGAATTGAAAAATATAAGTATTAGAAAATAAATGCTTTGTTCTACTAATAAAGGGAAAAGATTTCGATGTCATCCTGAGTGATCCGGCAGCTACCGGATTATATCGAAGGATCGAAATCAGCAATGTTCATGACTTTTTTCGTCATTTTGAGGAATTCTCCTTTACTTTGACGAAGGAGGACTGAGGGTTTTATTTAATTTGATAAAAATACAAATTATAGGAGAAAATTATGAAAAAAATTATTTTGTTTGTTTTGTTAATTAGTCTAGGAGCATTATTTGCAGAGTTGCAGGTCGATATCCCATTCGATCTTAATATTGTTGGTGATGACTTTTCAGTTGTTGGCGCATACACATACGAATCTGACTGGATCACAATTACAAATATTGGAAGTACAAGCGAAGAATATAATCTTACCTGGTCATTCTCCAATCTTCCTGCTGGATGGACTTGCAGTGTATGCAATGCTACTGGTTTGTGTTATATTCCCAATATGCCGGCAACTATTCCTCTGGATGCAGGTGCTTCGTTAGGTGTACATTTTATTATTGGTGTGAACAGTACAGGTGGATGTGACTTAAACATCACTTTGGATGGTGGAGATCTTACAAGTCCAATGAGCTATGATTTCACATTCAATACAGAAGACAATGTAAGCAATGACGAAGAATTGATCTCGGTTCCAAGATTAAGTCAGAATTACCCTAATCCGTTTAATCCTACCACAACAATAGCTTTGAATCTTTCTTCATCCGAATTAGCTGAAGCTGAACTCATCATCTTTAACTCAAAAGGACAGATCGTCAAAACATTTAATGAATTAAATTCACAAGTAATTTGGAACGGAACAAATGATTCTGGGAAACCAGTGAATAGCGGAATCTATTTCTATCAGCTTAAAACTGGTGACTATTCTATTACAAAAAAAATGGTTCTAATGAAATAAATCTAAGATAAGTTTGTTAAATTTGATGTTATAAAATAAAATGCTTTACAAAGTTCTTTTCAAAAAAAAAATGAAAAGAGTTTAAAGTGTGAAAATAAAAAAAATGGAGGAGAAATGAAAAAGATATTATTAATTTTCGGATTAATACTGATCATGATGCCAATCTTTGCCACCCAACTGGAAGTTGTTGGTGAAGTTCTAAGCTCATATTCCGGCTGACCTTACTGTCCATCAGCTCGGGCCGGGCTGTTAAGTTTGTACACAGGAAATGATCATGTTATACCAATGATCTGGGAAAGCGGCGGACCAAATCCAAGTCCTGGATATGCAGAGAGAATGAGTATGTATAATCCAGGTGGTGGAGTTCCGCATGCACGTTTTGGTGGAACAATGAGTGTTGTAGGTGGAATGCCGAGTGGAGCTATGAACTACTTACCACAGTATAATGCACTTATAAACACCGATAGTCCACTTGATATGAATGTTACAATGGATGTAAATGATCAAAATGAATTGGTGATTTCAACTGATGTAGAAGTAACAGGAAATATTTCAACTACAAATAATAAAGTTACATTTATCGTAACTTTAGAAGTTGATGATGATTGGTTCTGTGTAGTTATGGAATATGACCATAACACAGATTTTGATCTTACAACAATAGGTCAAACTGCTACTTACGAAAAAGCATTTGTATTAAATCCTTCCTGGGATCTTTCTAAAATTCATGGTGTTGCCATGGTTCAATCATATACATCAAATTATCTTATTTTACAAGCTAAATCTACAATGTTTACAGGATTATTGCCTTTATTTTCGGCAAATATAACAGAAGGACCAGCTTATCTGGGTGTTCAGTTTACCAGCAACTCTTTACCTCAAACAGGAATAGACAGCTGGGAATGGGATTTTGATGGAGATGGCACATTTGACAGCACGGATGAAAATCCTTTCCATATGTACACAACTCCTGGAGTTTACGATGTTACTCTTCGCATTACAGTTGGTGGAGAAACTGCAGAAACTACAGCTACTGATCTTATCAATGTAACAGATGGTTCAAATATAACTGGAGACCTTTCTGGTATCTGGTTATCAGATTTCAATCCATATAATGTAACTGATGATGTATCAATCGCTGAAAGTGATGAACTGGTAATTCAACCAGGTGTTGAGATCAATTTCCAAAGCGGAAATATGCTCACAGTTTATGGTAAATTCACTGCCGATGCAAATGTTGATACTGACGATCCAATCATCATGACTTCAGCTACAGATTGGGAAGGAATCCGATTCGTTGGTTCTACTGACAACAACCTGATCCAGGGTTGTGAAATTTCCAATGCAAATGTTTGCGCTATTTCTATTGAAAATGGTTCTGTGGTTGATGTTATTGAAAACAAATTGTTCAATAATTCCAGTGCTTCTGTGGGAGCTGCAATCGACGTTGCAAGTTCAGATGACGTGCTTATTAGCCGCAATATAATTGCCAATAATACCAGTTCTAACCTGATAGGTGGAATCGGTGCTATTGACTCTGCTATTGAAATTTCTAACAATGTTATTGTAAATAATACAGGAACTTATGGCGCATTCAGTCTGAAAAATGGCTCTGATGCAATGATCGTAAACAACACAATAGCTAATAATGAATCTACCAATGGTACACCCTATGAAATGTTCCTTTTTAATGCTATGCCAATATTCAAAAATAATATAATTGTTGATGAAGCTGATTCAACATCATTCTTCGCACCATTTGGTTTACCTGAAGTAACTTATACATGTATTTACGATGGCTTTGAAGGTAATGAATATCCATTCCCAAATGCAATAGGAAATATTGATATTAATCCATTATTCGAAGCTCCTACAGCTGGTGCTGGTGTTTCATATGACGGTTTAAATGCATCCTGGTGGCTGCAAGATGGTTCTCCCTGTATCGATGCAGGTGATCCTGATGCGATGTATAATGATCCTGATGGAACAAGAAATGATATGGGTGCTTACGGTGGACCTAATGCACTTACTCTTCCAGTTGGAAATGATGATGATCCGATCACAGTTGTAGCAAACAGCAATATCAACATCTATCCAAATCCATTCAATCCACAAACTTCAATTGCCCTGAACCTGACAGATTCAGACAAACAAAATCCTGTATCTGTTCAAGTTTACAACGTAAAAGGTCAATTGGTTAGAACTTTAGTAGATAACGAAATTCTCACTAATGCTTCTATCATTTGGGATGGAACCGATAATACTGGACGTCATACTTCTTCTGGAATGTATTTCGCAAAAGTAAATACACAATCTAATACAATTACAAAGAAAATGGTCCTGCTGAAATAGTTCTACGAAATTTCACAGGACAGGTACTTTTGAAATAAAAAACTTAAAACCTTGCGGATGGTTGAGAAGCGAAACCTCCGCAATGGTTTTTTATGCAACCATTCGAAGGTCTCATAAATTCGACCATTAAGAAGGTTGATTTTTTAAACATTAGCTCCGAGATTTTTCGGGGCTTTTTTGTTACTTTTTTTCAAATATTATTTCTTTTTCAACATCAGAAATTAAATCTTCTACCTCTGATGCAGTTTTATGGTATATACCCTTTCTATCTGGCATAATTTCATTATCAATATGTTTTGGTATAGCTTTGTTTTCAATTTTAATAATTTTCTTTGGCAACTTAGGGTACTTTGTAATTCGAATATTATTTGATGGTGTTATTATGAATTCTGTAATTAAACATCTGACCTGTTTGGTACTATCAAAATAAGTAACCCATAATGTATAGTTATTATATATTTCATAATCTACTCGATATTTAACTATTTCTGAAATATCAAATTTGTTTTTTTTCTTTGGAATATTACAATCTCCAAAATAACCTGACATAGAGTCTATATCATTGTTTTCACAACATTTTTTAAATTTCTTAATAAAATTGTAAATACTTTCCCGAAGTTTTGGTCCTGCAATTTCCAATGAATTATTATAACCCATTTCTTTTTTTGAATAGGCTGATATTTCTGATTTGATCCTGTAAATTTTCTTTCTGATCGTTTGATAGGAAAGCCGATACTTTTTTGCCAGTTTCTTAAGATCGCATTTCAACTTGTAGAAATCAATTATTAACTTTCTTTCTTTTGATTTTATAATTTCATTTGGCAGACAATTGATTTTTTCTATGAAACCTACATCTTCCTGATGAACTGAACTGATTTTTGTGATTTTGTCTTTGAATTCATTTGCTTTATAAATCAAATCCTTTTTTCTGGATTTCAAGTAATTATAGGATTTGTTCCTGGAAGTTATGAAAATCCAACTGTCTAATTTTTTAATTTTATCTTTATTATGTATAAAAAGATATTCCATGGTTACAGACTGAGCGATATCCTTGGCTTCATCTTGATTCTTAACTATTAAATTCGAATAAAACAAAGCTGAATTAAAAATTTTATTGTAAACTTCGTTTTCAGTCATCATGACTCCTTCAAATAAATTATTGAATTTAAATAAAATAACTAAGATTTCGTCCCAAATCTATATTATATTTGTCTTTAATATAAATATAGCCCGGAGGGAAAAATGAAAAATACCTTTTTTTCATTTCTATTGTTAATATTTTTATTATTATCACTAAGTCAACTGAAATCTATACCTGATTTACCTTATTCTACGATTTCTTATTCAGAAATTCAAGGTATAGATTACGAAATCAATACTATCGTAATTGAAGGTGAAGTTTATGAAATTGTGGAAATTGATGGTGTTAAATACATCATTATAAAAGAATAACAAAGGAGTTAAGAAATGAAAAAAACATTGTTCATTGTAGTCATTTTATTAGTAGTTAGTTTTAATGTGTTTGCAGATTATTGGGGAGGTACTAATTCAACATCAAGTGATATTTTCAGGTCTGGAAATGTTGGTATTGGAGCATTTAGTGCATTCTCATTACCCCAAACACCATTACATATTGCTAGCTCAAATGGGATACTTTTTAGACTGCAGCAAACGTCTTCGAGTGATGATTTATTTATTAGTAGTTATGATAATTCTGGAAATAGAAAATGGAATATTAACATGCTTAAACAATCTTACAACGAATTTAATATTTCTTATAATACATCCGATCCTGCTTTCAAAATTACATCAAGTGGAAATGTTGGAATAGGTTTTTCAAATTATACTTCTCCAACATATTTGTTGCATGTGAATGGAAGTGGTTCATTTAACGATGATTTATTTGTAGATGGTGATGTCGGAATCGGAAGTATAGTACCAGAACATTCTTTGGATGTATTTGGCGGCATTGGTTTATCCAGTTATTTACAAGCTACAACATCAAATGGATTATCATTTAAAACTGACGAAGGAACAACAAGAATGATTGTTGATGATAATGGCAATGTGGGAATTGGTACTACTACTATTCCAACAGGTTATAAACTAGCAGTTGACGGTAAAATTATTGCTGAAGAACTTAAAGTGGAAATGTCTGGTAATTGGTCTGATTTTGTTTTTGAAGAAGATTATCGTTTAAAAACTCTCACAGAAGTAGAAGATTTCATATCTAAAAATGGACACTTACCTGAAATTCCTTCTGCCGAAGAGGTTGAACAGGAAGGAGTGAATATCGGTGATATGCAGGCAAAACTGCTACAGAAAGTTGAAGAACTCACCCTGTATCTCATTGAAATGCAAAAGCAAAACAAAGAATTAAAAACCCGCATCTCCTCCTTAGAAACTACTAATAAGTAGTGGAGGAGGATATAATGCGAATGAAATTTATTTTATCGGTTTTCTTGATATTTATAACGTTATCAATAAATGCAATATTAACCGATGCAGATATAGATAACAGTAAGCTACCTGAAGGGGCAACTGAAGTAGTGGAAAAAAGAACTGATTACTGCAGAACTTATAAGCTCCCAGACGGAAGGTATGAAACTATTTATACTCTTATGTCAGCTAATGAAAAAGCTGATAATCAACGTGGAGATGAGTTGCAGAATTATAATTTAGATGAAATTACTTCAATAAAAGTATTTGATTCTAATGGATGGCATTATACTTATGATTGGGATGAAAGTTATCAGGGTATAGGATGTAACGAAGAAGGTGCAATTTCTTCTTATCCTTTTCTTTGTGATTGTTACCTGGCAAGAGAGTACTATTATCTAGATTCTTATGCAGTTCCCTTTGCTCATGTCTATGATTCTCTGAAAGTAAATCCTGAATTCTACAACGATTTTGATATATCTGATAATGTTCAAATAAGGATTAATTATAATATCGATCCAGATGATTATCTTGCTAACGAGTTTTGGCCTACATTTTTTACTGGAGATCTTGAATGGGAAGATAATCCACTTGATATTGAACCAAAAATGTATTATGATCAAGCAGACATTTTTGATGCATTTATTGACCACACAGAACCTTGGGGATTCGCTATAAGAAAGCATCATGAATGGACTATGTCAAATTATATTGGTGATACCACTTCTGTTGATAGAGTCCTAAAAATGGTGTAAAAAGAATTTGAGCCAAAATTCAATCCTTGTAAATTGGATTTGCCAAAACAAAAACAAGGAGGAGAATAATGGCTCAGATACAAATTAATATGGATAGTGAATTATTGCACGGA
>JAIPJH010000054.1 GCA_021734245.1 Candidatus Cloacimonadota bacterium
AATATATCCATTTGTTTATGGTCGCTATTTTTTCGAAACATTACCAATACCTTTTTTCACTTATTTATGGATTCAATATGAAAAAATTCATATTTATTGAAAAGGTTTTTTTTTGATACTTTTTAGAGGGGACTCATTATTGAATAAACTAATTTTTTTGTAACTCTCTTAATTAAATAAAATTTACAAAAAACTTGACTCAGGAAAGCAGCAAATAAATTTAACACAAATTGTGGTAAAAGAAGAAATGAAGCTGCTCGCTTCTACCTTACGGTTTCTAAATTGGAATACTTGTTAAGGTTTGAATTAGTGTATTTTTGGAAAGCATAACTTTGCTTTTCAAATATAGATTAGCGAGCAGATTTGGCTCGCTTTTTTTATTAAAAAAATTAGGAGGTTTTTTGGGCTGGAGAAGTAGAAGTAAAGCAAAAATGAAACCCGTGGTTCCAAAGGAAAGGATCAATAATGAAATTACAGCAAAAACTGTACGGTTGATCGATGAAAATGGAGAACAGTTAGGTGTTGTATCTATTGGAGAAGCACAAGCTAAAGCAAACAGGACAGAACTTGATTTAGTGGAAATTTCACCAAATGCTAACCCACCGGTTTGTAAAATTATGGATTTTGGGACTTATCATTACAAGAAAGAACGAAAAATGCGCGAATCAAGAAAGAAACAGCATATTGTCCAAACTAAAGAAGTTAAATTTGGTCCGAACACGGAAGAGCACGATTATACTTTCAAGAAAAATAATGCGATCAAATTTTTATCTCAACACAATAAAGTTAAATTCACAGTAAGATTCCGCGGACGCCAACTTGCTCACAAAGATTTGGGATTCAAGCTGTTAGAAAAACTGGTTGATGAATTGAAAGATATTATCGAAGTAGAAAGTGAACCAAGAAGTGAAGGTAGAACAATTTACACTGTTGTTGCTCCCAAAAAGGATATCGATAAAATCCTGGAAAAACAGTCCAAAGAACAAAACGAATAATAATTTAGAAGATATCAGGAGGAAAAATGCCTAAATTAAAAACACGCAGAGCGGTAGCAAAGAGATTTAAAGTTACTGGAAGAGGTAAACTGAAAAGATCTCATGCTTATACCGGACACATTCTTACCAAGAAATCATCAAAAAGAAAACGTAATCTCAGAAAATCCGGTCTTGTTCACAGCTCCGATGAAGCTAGAATGAAAAGAATGATGGGAATCTAAAAATTTTAAGGAGAAATTATTATGCCACGCACAACAAATAATGTAGCAGCCAAAAAACGCAGAAAAAAATATTTAAAAGCAGCCAAAGGTTACGTTGGTGGTCGCAGCAAACTTTATCGTACTGCCCGTCAGGCTGTGGAAAAGGGTTGGCAATACGCCTACAGAGATAGAAAAGCCAAAAAAAGAGAATTCAGAAAACTTTGGATCATTCGTATCAACGCAGCTGCCAGAATGAACGATCTTACTTATAGCACCCTGATTCACGGACTGAAAAAAGCTGAAGTTGAAATCGATAGAAAAGTATTAGCTCATTTAGCATTCCACGACATGGAAGCCTTTACCAAGCTTTGTGATTTAGCCAAAAATCAAAAGTAAGGAAAGGGTCGTGAAAGAAGAATTAAATAAAGTTACAAAATCGGCAGAACAGGATATTTCTCAGGCATCATCTCTGCACGAGCTGATGATCCTGAAATCCCGTTATGTTGGCAAAAAAAGTGTTTTAAACGGTTTCATGAAGAAAATCGGCAGCCTTCCCAAGGAAGAGCGGCCGGCTTTCGGAGCAACAGTAAATAAAGCAAAGCAGAGTATCGCTGAAATCCTGGCAACAAAAGAACAGGAGATAAAACAGCAGGAATATAATAAAACTCTGCAAAGCCAGAAGATCGATATCACAATGCCGGGAAGAAGGATTCAGCGAGGATCACTTCATCCCATTACAAAAGTCTGGCGAGAGATTGAAGATATTTTTATCTCTTTGGGATTTGATGTAGCTGAAGGACCGGATGTGGAAGATGAATTCCATAATTTCGATGCTTTGAATACTCCGCAGGATCATCCTGCCAGAGATCTTTCCGATACGTTCTATCTTGATGATGACGTTCTTTTGCGAACACAAACTTCCACGGTACAGATTCGCGTGATGGAAAAGCACAAACCACCGATCAAAATTATCTCTCCCGGGAGTTGTTACCGAAATGAAAACGATGCCTCGCATTCTCCCATGTTCCATCAGGTGGAAGCGCTGGTAGTGGATGAAGGAATCAATTTTGTTGATTTGCGCGATATGCTGAATGTGTTCGTGAAAAAGATGTTCGGTGATGATATCGAATCTCGTTTCCGTCCGCATTTCTTTCCGTTCACAGAACCAAGTGCCGAAATCGATATTATTTGTGTAAAATGTCATGGCAAAGGCTGCAACGTCTGCAAAGGCAGCGGTTGGCTGGAAATGGGTGGAGCAGGAATGGTCGATCCCAACGTTTTTGATATGCTGGGAATCGATTCCGAAAAATATACCGGTTATGCTTTCGGCTTGGGAATGGATAGAATTGCCATGCTCAAATACAAAATTCCTGATATGCGAATGCTGTTTGAAAATGATATTAGATTTTTGAAGCAGTTTTAATATTTTAAATTTGGATGCAAAATGAAAATAAGTTATAATTGGCTCAAAGACTATTTGGATTTCGATCTTTCACCCAGAGAGCTGGAAGAAAAGATGACTTTTGCCGGCATCGAAGTGGAAGCAGTCGAAGAACTCGGAAAAGAATTAAATCAGATAAAAATTGCCGAAATCGTTGAAAAACAAACTCATCCCAATTCCGATCATCTCTCTATTTGTAAAGTGAATGACGGCAACGAAACTTTGCAGGTGATCTGTGGAGCACCAAATTGTGCTGCCGGGCAGAAAGTTGCTCTGGCACCTGTAGGAGCACAGATCGGTGATTTTGAAATAAAAAAAGCCAAGCTGCGCGGAGAAGTTTCTTTTGGCATGCTGTGCAGCGAAAAAGAACTGGGAATTTCCGATAATCATGATGGAATTATGGAATTGCCGGAAGATGCTCCAATTGGGAACACGCTTGCTTCCTACCTGAAAATGGATGATGTTTGTTATGACGTGGAAATTACACCAAACCGACCCGATCTTCTGGGAATGTTTGGAGTTGCACGCGATCTTTCTGCTCTACTGAATTTACCGTTGAAACATCCAGAAATCCAGATTAAAGAAACAGAAGAAAAAATCGAAGATAACCTTTCTCTGCAAAATGATGCTCCCAGGCTTTGTACTCGCTATACAGCCAGGATGATAAAAGGTGTAACGATCAAAGAATCTCCGGAATGGCTGAAGCAGAGACTGATCTCCGTTGGTTTACGACCGATAAATAATGTTGTAGATGTAACAAATTTTGTAATGATGGAATTTGGTCATCCACTGCATGCGTTCGATTATAGCTTATTGGATAATAAAAAAATCATCGTTCGAACTGCTATGAGTGGTGAAAAATTTCCGGCTCTGGATGAAGAAACTTACAAACTGGACAGCAGCGATCTGGTGATTGCGGATAATAAAAAACCGGTTGCTCTGGCTGGAATTATCGGTGGAGAAAACTCGCACATCACCGAAACTACAAAAGACATCGTCATCGAAGCTGCAAATTTTCTCTATTCCAACATCCGCAAAACTGCAGGAAGATTGAAGATTTCTACCGATTCCTGCTATCGCTTTGAACGTGATATTGCAGATGAAACAGCGGAAACGGTAAGCCGGAGAGCAGCTCAACTTATTCTGGAAACTGCCGGCGGAAAACTTTTAAAAGGCAAACTGGATTCCTATCCCAATCCTTTGAAAAAGAAGATCGTTTCTATTCGACCCGGCAGAATTGAATTACTGCTTACAGTAAAGCTTTCCAATCAGCAGATCAAAGATTATCTCACACCACTCGGATTGGAATTTATTAAAGATGAAAATGATGCGCTTTATTTTTCCATTCCACCTTATCGCAAAGACTTACGGCGGGAAGTCGACTTGATAGAAGAAGTAATGCGTCTGCACGGATACAACAACGTAGAAACAAAAATTCACATTCAAAATGTGATGAATAGAAATGAATTTTATGCCAAACGAAAGATCATCGATATTCTGGTTCAAAATGGTTATTCCGAAGTGAAAAACTGGAATTTCAGCGATCCTGAAGATCTTGAAAAATTGAAGATTGCGGATGATGATCAGCGCAGAAATAATGCAATCCTCAAAAATCCTCTGGGTAGCAGATTTTCTATTATGCAGTCGATGCTGCTTCCAAATCTTCTTACTAATTCCTTATATAATATTAATCATGGACAGAAAAACCTGAAGCTATTTGAAATGGCGAAAGTTTTCTTTCGGAAAGATGAAAAATTAGCTACCGAAAAATGGAATATCTGTGCGGTTACTTCCGGTAATTTTAATCTGAATTACTGGAAAGAAAAAGATCTTCAAGTTGATTTTTTCGATTTGAAAGGTAGTGTAGAAGAAATTCTCGAATATTTAGGATTGAATAAAATTAAATTCCAGAAATCTGAGGAAAATTATTATCAGCCGGTAATGAGTGCAGATGTTTATCTGCGAAATAAAAAGGTTGGAAGTTTTGGAAAACTCGATCCTAAAATATTAACAGAATTCGATATAGAAATTCCAATGTATTCCATGTATTTGGATGTTTCTGAAATACTTAATTCCTGCAATTTTGCCGATCCTGTTTATAGTGATATTCCAAAATTCCCACCTGTTTTGCGTGATCTTTCCTTTGTGATTTCCAGAGAATATAATTATGAAGATATTGCTAAAACGATCAAAGCTGTGAATCCGGGAATTATTTCAAAGGTAGAACTTTTCGATGAATTTACCGGAAAAAATATTAAAGAGGGCTTTAGAAGTCTTACTTTCAGTGTAGTTTTCAGTTCCGGCACAAAAACCTTGACGGATGAGACAGTGAATAAGATTCTCCAAAAGATTATTAAGAAGTTAGAAACTGATTTCAGTATTGAGATGAGGTGATTATGGAAGAAAGACAATCCTTGAGTTTGGATGAAAAAATCCAGAAATTGATCAATAATTATACCGATCTAAAAAATAAATTTGCCAATCTCAAACTGGAAAAAGCTGAGCTCGAAAATCAGCTTTCCGAACTTAAAGAATTCAAAAATGCCAATGGTGATCGTTTAGTGGAATTGGAAAATGATCATAAGAAACAAACAGAAGAAATTGAATTTCTGCGTTCCGAAAATAAGAAGTTGAGAGAACAGCTGGAAAGTTATAACAACAAAATGAAAGAAGCTTCTGCCAGGTTAGACAGCATTTTTGATCAGATGAATGATCTTTAAAGTAGAATATGAAATCGGTTGAAGTTGAACTTCTTGGTAAAAAATATTTTTTCAAAAGTGATAATCCTGAACAATTACAGAAGACTGCAAAATACCTTGAAGAACAGCTGGATAAGTTGAACGACAGATTCAATACAGTAGATCAGATGAAACTTTATGTGATGTATTCCTTGATGATGACGCAAAAGTACTTTACTGAAAAAGAAAAATATAAAAAATTGATTGATGAATTCGAGCAGGCAAGTAAACGGCTCGAGGGATTAGGATTAGAATAGAGAATTAGTGTAATAAGTGTTTTTCGGGCATTTAAAATTAAATTAATGAAGGATAGTTAATCCTGATAATAAATTGATAAAAAATATTAATGCCTGCGGTATGCGTGATATTATTTTGTTTCTGAACTAAGTAAAATTCGGAAGTCGAGCCATTTGTGGCGCACAAGCCGGACACGATTCGGATATGTAAAGCAAATAAGGTAGACATCCACTATTGTATAGTGGTTCGAGAAAACATTAATACACGGTACCTGCGGGTTTATATAAATTTAAAGTGAGGTAATCATGCATACATACATTTACGCCGGAGCGGCGTTCGTCACCGGCATTCTACTTATGCTTATCATCAGCTTCATCAAAAAATCTGTTTCCGACAAAAATATTTTGAAATCTACCGAATTGGCAAAGAAGATAATTGATGATGCAAAAGTTGAAGTAGAAAATCAGAAAAAAGCTGCCACTCTTCAAGCAAAAGAAGAGTGGTTCAAAATCCAAAAAGGCTACGAAGACGAGATAAACAATAGAAAAAAAGAAATTTATTCATTGGAAAAGGAATATAATGAGCGCGTAGCTAAATTGGATAAAAGATTAGAAAATCTGGATCGCAAAGAAAACAATCTTCAGGATTTTGAGAAAAAGATAAAAATTCAGGAAGTTGAAATTAAACAGAAGAAAATTGAATTGGATGAACTTATCGAAAAGCAGAATCAAAAACTAACTGAAATTGCGAAACTTTCACGTGAAGAAGCTGTTCAAATTCTAAAAAACAACCTAAAAAATAAAGCTAGAAACGAAGCAGCTAAAGAAATTCGTAAGATAGCAGAACAAACTAAAGCAGAAGCCAATAAACTTGCTGCCAGCATTCTTTCTACAGCAATTCAAAGAATGTCTGTCGATTATGTTTCAGAATCTACTGTTTCCGTGGTTTCACTTCCAGATGATGAAATGAAAGGTAGAATTATTGGTCGGGAAGGTAGAAATATAAGAGCTTTTGAAAAAGCTTCAGGAATTGATCTTATCATTGATGATACACCCGAGGCTGTTGTACTTTCCGGATTTGATCCTGTTCGTAGAGAGATCGCCAGACTTTCCCTGGAAAAATTGATCTCCGATGGAAGAATTCATCCTGGTAGAATTGAACAGGTGATCGAAAAAACTGCTAAGGAAATGGATGAAACTTTAGTTAAGATTGGAGAGAAAGCCTGCATGGAAACAAATATTCATAACATTTCTTCAAATATTGTTAAAATGATCGGAAGATTGAAATACAGAACCAGTTATGGGCAAAATATTCTGCAGCATTCCATTGAGGCGGCTTGGCTTTGTGGAATTATGGCTTCGGAGTTAGGATTGGATCAGGAACTGGCTCGCAGAGCTGGTTTTCTGCACGATCTTGGAAAAGCTATCGATCATGAATTTGATGGCTCTCATGCCAAACTTGGCGCAAACGTAGCTCGTAAAAACGGCGAGAGTAAGATTATAATAAACGCAATTGAAGCTCATCACGAAGAAGTTGAATATCAGAGTGTTTATGCCGTTCTTACTCAAATCTCTGATGCTATTTCAGGAGCACGCCCTGGAGCTAGAAGAGAGATGTTGGAAACTTATATGAAACGTTTAAGTAAGATGGAAGAAATTGCGAATTCTATCGATGGCGTGAACAAATCTTTTGCAATTCAGGCAGGACGTGAGCTTAGAATAATTGTCGACCCAGTTTCTATTGATGACAAGAAAACAGCTTATATCGCGTCTGATATCGCAGATAAAATTGAAGCTGAAATGCAATATCCCGGACAGATAAAAGTAATGGTGATAAGAGAAACCAGGCAAACTGCGGTTGCTAAATAATGAGAATTCTTTTTTTCGGAGACGTTTTCGGAAAACCAGGACGGAAGATAGTTAAGCAATATCTTCCTGGAATGATAGAAGAATTTGATGCAGATGTTGTAATTGCAAATGGTGAAAACCTGGCTCAGGGAAGAGGTGTTACCGAAAAAACCTGTGCAGAAGTTTTCGAAGCTGGAGTTGCTGCGCTTACCAGCGGTAATCATCTCTGGGATCAAAAGACCTCTTTGGAATATATTAAGAATGAAACCAGAATAATAAAACCTCTAAATTTTCCACATTGTTCTCCAGGCTTCGATCATGCAATCTTGGATGTTGGAAAAAGTAAACTGGCCATTATAACATTAGTTGGTCAGGCTTTTATGGGAGCTGCTGGTTTTCCATTCGAAAAAATTTGCGAAATTATGCCAAGGATACGAGAGAAAACTCCAAATATCTTAGTCGATTATCACGCAGAGGCTACTGCAGAAAAACGTGCTTTGGGATTTTATCTGGATGGTAAGATCAGTGCTCTGGTGGGAACTCACACGCACATTCAAACTGCCGACGAAGAAATTCTACCACACGGAACTGCTTACATCACCGATGTTGGAATGACAGGCCCTCATGATTCTATTATTGGTACAGATAAAGATATTATCCTGCAAAAAATTCTTACAGGTGTTCCCAGAAGATTTGATGTGGCAAAATCTGGTTTACAGATCAATGCGGTAATTATCGAAATTTCTGATGTGAATGGAAAAGCACTGTTAATCCAAAGAATACGTAGGAAATTAAATGACTAAAATTCTGAAAGGAAAACCTGTAGCAAAACATATTTACAATGAGATAAAAAAACAATTAGAAAAAATTGAAATAAAACCAAAACTCGTAATATTAATTATTGGAACAGACCCAGCTGCCGAATTTTACGTGAGCAATTTAGAGAAAAAGGGCAGTAAAACTGGGATCGAAGTTACTACTAAAAAATTTAACGATTCAATAAAACAATCTGAATTACTTTCCGAACTTGAGTCGCTAAATTCCGATCAGAATGTTCATGGAATAATGATCCAGAAACCACTTCCAAAGCATATAGATGAAAATATCATCAATTCAGCTATCGATCCAACTAAAGATATGGATGCTTTTCATCCGGTAAATCTGGGCAAGATGATTTTGGATCAGGATGGGTTTATACCTTCCACACCAGCGGCTGTTTTGCAAATTCTTAAATATTACGAAATTCAAACTACCGGAAAAGAAGTTG
The DNA here is from genome assembly GCA_021734245.1 of Candidatus Cloacimonadota bacterium. Taxonomy (NCBI): domain Bacteria; kingdom Pseudomonadati; phylum Candidatus Cloacimonadota; species Candidatus Cloacimonadota bacterium. Next base: position 8,726 of record JAIPJH010000054.1, read on the forward strand.
TAATTATTGGTCGAAGCGAAATTGTAGGAAAACCCTTAGCAAATTTAATGCTAAGAAAAAATTCAACTGGAAATGCTACGGTTACTGTTTGTCATAGTAAAACAAAAAATTTGCAGGAGATAACAAAAAATGCTGATATTTTGATCGCAGCAATAGGAAAAGCAGAGTTCGTAAAAAAGAATATGATCAAGAAAGATAGCATTATAATTGATGTCGGTGTGAATCAGGTGAAAGATCCAGTTAAAGGTTATAAGTATGTTGGTGATGTAGATTATGAAGATTGTTTTGAGAAAACTTTGATGATAACTCCTGTTCCTGGCGGAGTGGGAACTGTTACGACAGCGATGTTATTGGAAAATGTATTAAAATCATATAAAAATAAGATAAAATGATAATTTTATTGACGGAAATTGGTAGCAATACTAAAAAGCTATCTCGGAGAGAAAGTATTAATAGTTTAATAGAATATGGGAGGATTTGATGTCTAAAATTAGAAATGCAATGATTCTTATGATTGCTCTTTTAGTTATCGTATTTGCATTCACTGCTTGTGGTAGAAAAGGAGATCCAAATGTAAACATGGTGCCCGAAATTGAGATTACATCTTATGAAGGTCTCGATTCCTTAAATGCTGCTCAAGCAAATGAAGCGATACTGTATCAACAGAAGATCTATTGGGAAGCTCATGATGTTGATGGAACAGTAGAAAAATACGCTTTCAGAGTGGTCGATGAAAATTTACAACCTTTAACCGATGCCGCTGGAAATCCTGTTGGTGTACCCGGCTATTCAGTAGTAGATAATGAAGGTTGGGTTTACCATTATATGGATGGAGCAGATGAAGCCATTCCATTGGAAATTTCTGATCAGAAATCAATTTGGTCAGATCAAGTTTATGCAGTAATTAATTTCCCGGCGAATGTGAACGGAGACAGTTCTCAGGTAATTAGTGTTTTCGAAGTTAAATGTATCGATAACAGCAAAGAAGAATCTGAGCCTGCAAGACGTTATTTCAAAGCTTCATCGGAAATTCCAGCTTGTACTGTTGGATCGAATCGTGGAGACATCAACGAACAGGTGGTTGGAACTGGAATGGTTCTCAGTTTCAATATTCTGGACGACGATCCTTTTGTGGATAACGATCCTGATCACTTTGAATTTAAGCTGGAAAGAAGAGATCTTAATGGTGTGGTTATACCAGAAGCTGAGGGCGGATTTCCTGCAGATCAGTGGTGGACAACAGAATATGAAAATAATGTTAGTGAATATCTGATTACACTGGATGATTTCGATGGAACACGAGCAGCTCTCAAAATTAATAACTTCCTGGGTGGTGCTCCTCAAGATTCTACCTTCATTGTAGCTAAAGCTATTGATATGGCAGGTATTGTTTCGGCACCTACAGAAATCGGTTTTGCTGTAAAAGAAGGATTTTATCCTAATACAATAGTTTACAGTGGTGAACAACAAGACGGTGCTCCAAGTGGAAATGATATTTTTGCTCTGGGTGCAAACCATTTTGTAACTTATATTGATGCCTCATTGGGACAATTAATTCCAAGTGTTACTACTTCTGACGGGACGCATTATTCCACGCCATTTTTTATTAACAGAGATGGAAATTTCACCGCAGTCCATAGTAATGATATGAGAGTTTATATGCATTGGGGATATGAGGGTGAATTTGCCGGAAATAGTCCTGGAGCAAAAACTCTTAGTATTGTAAAAGACGAAATAACCGGAAATAATTATTATTCCGAAATTAAATATTATGACATTCGTTTGGATGGCGAACCTTATTATTATGCACCACTGCCTGCTTCACAATACAATTATCTGGACGATGATACTGGAAAAGAATGGTTAAGAGTTCCTGCATCTAACGATATTGCACAAGAAACAGTATTAACTGGTCTTGGAGTTGGAACTCATATTTTAGAAGTAAGAGCAGTTGACCTTCAAGACGTTGTGGATGCTACACCTGCTACTTTTGTTTTTACTTTATACGATGCCATTTATGCTGATGGTAAAGAAGGTGTATTAGTGATCGATGATTCTCCGAATAATAATGGATCACCTGATGATTCACTTGATGTTCTTTATTCAGGAGAATATTTTTTAAATGGTTATACTGGAACAATCGAAAGTTATGACAGACAAGAACTTATTGATAATGGAACTTGGAATAGTGTTTTACACTGGGGAAAAGATGTTTTTTCACCTACAGATCTTCAAAATTTTGAAACAGTAATATATCATACTGATAATCCTATTGAAGGAAATAATTTATCAGCTGAATATGATGTTCTGAATTTGTATTTAAGAAATGGTGGAAACATGATCATCAGTGCTGGTCAGAGTTTGGCAACTAAACATGTTTCGAAGTTTGTCTTAGAATCTATTCCATTACTTCAAAATTATTTTGGAATTGAATTGGATGAAGATGCAATTGAAGATGTAGAAAGCAACGGTCAACAATCCAGTTACACAACAGTTCCTTTCTGCATTGGAGGTATTCCGGAAACTGCCAATGGCTATAACCAGCAGTTGGATCTGGTTTATCCTTCCTTCAATCCGCAAGTGAACATTGAAATTTTCAATCCTTATCATGCACTTGGCCCAGTCTCTTATTTCAATGAAGATTATCTGGCTAGTGATGTAACAGTGATGTATCGTTTCATGAGTATTGAACCGGGTGATAACAGCGGTCAACCTTCGACCTATGAATATGAAGAATTAATTACAAAACCTGTCGGTATTAAACGAGTTACAAATAGTAGTAATTGCTACATATTTGGTATTCCATTATCCTATATGGAGTGGGAGCAGGTAAATACCTTGCTGCTCGATCTGCTGGCCGAGATAGAAGCTGAGTAAGGGAGGATGACATGAGAAAACTAATATTAACAAACGTAATTGTAATTCTGGTTTTAAGTATGCTCCTTTTTGTAGGATGCGAAGATAAAAAGAATACCGAAGTAATTGAAATAGTTGATTTGGACAATGTAGATGTGCAGTTGATCGATAATTGGGATCTATGGGCTATCGATCCTGATACAGCAGCTGTAGCTACTAAAGCTCCTCGACAAGGTTTCTATAACAACAATCGTGAATTAATTGGTTATCCCTATCTGGTAGAAGAAGTCTTTTTAACAGTAGAAAAGCATGCTATTACAATGGATGGCGAGACATATGATTCTGCTGATGAAATGATCGGAAGTATTCATCTAATCGATAATCAACTCTGGACTGAAGACGAAGATGGCTTGGCAACATACTATTATGATTATTTTTATAATGCTGATACTGGCGCTCTTTGGTTCCATGAAGATACCTCTGCAGATACTTTGTGGGCTGTAGATCCCACTGTTGAAGAAGATTCTCTGGGAAACAATCTTTATGATGCGGATGAATTTATGCTCTTTTTCAGAAGTGGAACTGGTCCAAATACACAACTTGTTTCTCCTCAGAACAATTGGTTAATTCCAGATCATGAAGAAGATGACCTTAGCGATATGACACCGGTTTTCAAATGGTATACCAATGCTCCGGTAGAAGAATTTAAATTCCAGCTTTGTACAGATACTTTGTTTACAGAAGGTGCTGGTATGGTGTACAATGAGATCATTCCACCAGCTAGTGGCAACTTCACAACTTATGAAGTTCCTGATGAACTGGAGAACTTTACAGATTACTATTGGCGTGTAAAAGCTGACAACAAAGATTGGAGTGAGATTTGGTATTTCAGAACAAATAATATTGTTCTATTAGAATCTCCTGGAAATGGTTCCTATGTAGCACTCCGACCTACTATAAAATGGCAGGAACTGGATGGAACTAATAATTATACAATTCAAATTTCTAAAGATATTAATTTCAATTCCGGTTCAGATGTCATTGAATTCACAACAGATCAACTGGAATATGTTCATACTTCAAACTTTGATGCTGACGATCTTTATTACTGGCGAGTCACTTCCGATATTACTCCTGGTGTATGGAGCAATGTTTGGAAATTCTACACTACTCGTGGTGTAAGTATGGATGGAGCTTCTCCAATGGATGAAGAAACTGAAATCGAGCTTCCCGTTGAATTTGAGTGGAGCGAATTAGCTAATGCTTCACAATATACTATTCAGGTAGCCTCAGATAGTTTGTTTGCCAATGTTCTACTGGAAGATGATGTTACAGATGTTATGTATACCGAGTCGGGAATATTGGAAGCCAATAATGTGTATTACTGGCGCTTAGATAGTGATGTCTCTGCAACTTGGGGAGATACTCTGAGTTTCTTCACCAATATCGGAGTTCTTTTGGATTCTCCTGAAAATGAAGAAACCAATATCGGAATGATCACAAAATTCAAATGGCAACTTTTTGGTGGTGGAGATACACAGTACGTTATTCAGGTGGATGATGAAGATTCATTTACATATCCAATTGTAGATTCCTATATTTATTTTGAAGGGAATAGTCTGGATCCTGAAGATATAATGTGTGAAACTGCTTCAATTATTGAATATAATGACGATGATGATTTGATCGAATTCGTTCCTGAATCATTGACTGATTTAGATCCTGAAACTATGTATTACTGGCGGGTTCAAAGAGACACTCTTCAGTGGAGTGAAACCTGGAGTTTTACAACTTTATCATCTAGTGGAACATTAGAACTACAGCAACCTGCCAATGGTTTTGACAGAGTAGAACTTCTTCCTCAATTAAAATGGCCAGCTGTTAGTGGTTCAGATTATTATAGAGTAGTTGTATCATTGGATCAGAATTTTGCTGATACATTGTGGTGCAACAAAGTGGTTACGGATAATAAATATACTCTGGATGATGAAGAAGATGAAACATTGATCCTGGCTGAAACATATTACTGGAAAGCTAAAAGTGATAGAACTGAATGGAGTGACACCTGGGAATTTACAGTAATTGATGGTATTCCCACAAATCTTACTATTGCAGGAACTGATGGAATGAATAATCCTGCAACTCCTAATAAAGCTGATATGAGTTGGAATGCTTCTGCAGATGATGAATTTGAAAACTTTATTATCGAAAGAAGCTTGAATGGCACCTGGGAAGAAATTGGCGTGATCGATGCTGAAGAAACATCATTTGTTGATTTCGGATTGGATTATGGTGCTTCCTATAATTATAGAGTGAAAACTGAATATGTCCGCGGATTCAGCGAATATTCTGATGTCGCTACTGTAGATACTTATGAATTTGAGCTGCAGAATGCGCCAACACTTGTTACAGTTGATCCTGGCTCATTCTCTATGGGAAGTGATTCTGGAGATCCTGATGAAATGCCAGAAAGAAATATTACTCTGACTAATATGTATGAAATTTCTGAAACTGAAGTTACCAATACTCAGTATTGTGAAGTTTTGAACTGGGCATTGGGAATGGGAAAAGTTGCTGATCCTAATGGAAGTGCCGGACCTTATAGTTTCGACGGAATTGTATTTGCCGACGATGCTTTTGATGAAGCAAATATTTTATTGGAAGATGAAACTTTTATCGATTTCAATGTAGGAACTAGAATGTATCAAGTTGAACCGGGAATGGAACAACTTCCAGTAAATGGTGTTACATTCTTTGGTGCGGTTGCTTATTGTAATTGGCTCAGTGAGATCAATGGTGATACTACTCTTTATGAAGGAACTTCTTCCATTACTAGAACACCTTACGCAGGTGTGGGATATCGTCTTCCTACCGAAGCTGAGTGGGAATTTGCAGCTACAAATCGAGGAGCTGATGCTTTCCTATATAGTGGCAGCGATAATATCGATGACGTTGCCTGGTATTATGGCAATGCAAACGACGATGTTCATAATGTAGCAGAAAAAGCTGCTAACGGTTTAGGTATTTACGACATGAGCGGAAATGTGTGGGAATGGTGTAATGACATCTATGATGAATATGATCCTGCAGAACTCAACGATCCAATTGGACCCGATGGAACAGTTGGCAATAGTCAGCAAGTTGTAATTCGCGGCGGAAGCTGGGAATATGCAGATTATTATTTGAGGAATACCAACAGAAGTAAGAAGAAAGCAAATCTAAATGTAGAAATCGGATTCAGAGTTGTAAAAGTACATCCATAATCCGATTCTAACATATTGAAAAGCTCCCGAAAAACTGGGAGCTTTTTCTTTTAATCTATAATCTGTTACAAAAAGTAACAGCAAAAGTTTGTTGTTTTTATTAAACAGGAGAGTTGCCGGAGTGGTTGAACGGGGCGGTCTCGAAAACCGTTGTGGGTTTACGCCTACCCAGGGTTCGAATCCCTGACTCTCCGCCATGATAAGCCATAAAGTCTTATTATAAAAGGATTTATGAAATCTTAAAAAAGCCCAAAATATCGCTGGGTGACCAAAAAGTGTACACTTTTTTTAAAGACTACAAAATAACATTGGTGAGTAATATATGAAAAGCATTAGTAATATAGATGGTAATACAAAAGTTTTCGAATTTCTTGAAAACACAGATAAAAGAATTATTATCAAACTAAAATATAAGAAAAGGAAAATAGATATTTGGACTTCTAGATTTCTTGATGTTTTTCCTCAATTTGAAGTTAGATTAACGGCATTCTCTAATCGACCAGAATTACCTTGCGATTATTGGTTTCATTCGCTAATCGAAAATATTGATGTGCATTGTTCACATTGTAAAGAATTTCAAGATGGACGAGATTTGTCAACGAATGACACAAGTTGTTATAAATGTTTTCAACGATATACAGATTTCATAGAACACTTTTGTAATAAATGTAATCAAAAGCCTAAAAAATATAACTGTTCTGAAGAATTATTAAAGCAGTTATATTTTAGACTAAAAAGTGATAACTTTACTGGGCACAAACATAAAGCAGTTATAGCTTATCAAGTTTTTTGTAGTTTTGATAAACAAGAGAATAATAAAAAGTTTTTAAATTTTCCGATGTTTGTTTTGGTATTAAGATTTCCTGATGCTAAAACAGTAGATAGTGTTGTAGATCAGAAAAAAAGTATAGTTGAAGAAATGAAAAATTTTATCTCTAATTGGATTGAAATAGAAACGGAAGTTAATGAAAGAGAGATATTTGAAATTGCTTTAAAAATAATAGCATTGCATTATTTGTTTTTTTACGATTTAATGAGCAATACAATATTTTGTAATTCCCCAGAATACGATCCAGATAAGTTTATACATGGTAATTCTACTTTTAATGCTATAGAAGCTTTTGTTTTGAAACAAAAAGGTAAAAGCGATTCAGAAATTATAAAAATTCTAAATAGTAAAGAAAATGATGATAAAATTATTGGTTTGAGACAGAATAATTATCCGAATCAACCTGAGCTTAATTATGTTGAACTATCTAAAATTATGAGAAGAATCGAAAAAATATATAATTATCCAATACTTGAACATATTGCATATGGTGAATTACCGGAATCGATAAAGAATCTAATTGATACTCTCATAAATGATAAAAAAATCAGTAAAGCAAATGTAGAAATTAAAGATAATTCCGTAATTCCAGGTTCAGAAATAAATCAAAAAGTATTAGATTACACGGTAATTGTTAATTTTATTGGCCTTTTAGAATCTATAAAGCAAACTCGATTTACGAATAAATTGCCAGCTTTATTCGAAAAAGATGATCTAATAAAACTTTATAAAGAAATGACTTCTAATGAACTTGATAAAGATCCCTGTACTCTTGTACAAGCGTGTAGGAAATTACATTTAAAATATAAAACCACTCACATGGCTATTACTGAAAAACTGAGATATCACCCAAGATATAATGATCTTAAAAATGACCCTGATTATCCTGACCCAATATACAATAATTATAATAAAATCAATTGGTTTTTTGAAAACTCAGATATTGAAGATATAGAAGGTTGGATAAGAAAGGTAGAAGATTTAAAAAAATAGAATCACAAACTTTTATTAAATTCCTGTTTAAAACTATTAATTTATAATATTCTGCATTACATATAGTAAATATCATAATAGTTTTATCTTGAGGTATTTTATTCATAATTGCCTGATAATTCATTTACTCAAATCACTTTATATTGGATCAAATATAAGTTATAACATCTTTTTGTAGTATTATCTTTTATATTCAAAACGTGTTGAAAATAAAATTAACAGCATCAATTAAAATCCAAAATAGATTTAATTATAGGATTGGAACACAAAGATTTATAAAATTATATATTGGTTCCTGTAATTACCAAAACCGGAAAATCTTAATTCGGTGGGTATTGAGGATCGATCCTCCAATTTATAGGAGGAAGAATGTGTGAAAGCACAGTAAAAGGGATGCTTGTGAGTATCTCTCAACGGTTAGAAAACATCCAAATTCAGATGGACGAAATCAAGAAACAACTAGAATGTGGGCAGCAGGAATTCGTCAATATGGAAGCAATGGCTAAAATTGCTGGTATCCCTCTAAGTACCGCTTATCAAATCAGTTGCAGGAACATATTGCCCAAGTTTCGTATGGGTAAAAGGGTCCTTTTCAAACGAAAAGACGTATTAGAAATGATCGAGAAGACACGAGTAGCTTCCACGTCAGAAATTCAGCATCAAGCGATCAACGACGTTATGATGGAGGATAACCATGAAAAATAATACCAGTATAAATCGTCACCAAGTTTGTCATGAACTTTCAGGAACTCGTCGAATAAATATCCACATGAATGAAGAAAAAATGATTTGGAAATCCACAAAAGAAGCAGCTGAAATCCGTGGAATTTCATCCAGAGGAATCCGAAAAGCCGCTTATGATGGGCGATTACAGTCTAAGATTTTCGAATCTCCTGGTGGCCGTAAGACGATGCTTGTAAAAATTCCTGAGTCTGAAATTGAGAAATGGAAAGACAAAAATTCAAACAGGGAACCAGAGGAACTTTCGAAGATTTCAAAATCAAAGCAAATTAAAGATTTTGAGAAAGAAATACCAGATCGATATATTCGGATTGGTCAACAACGAGCCCAATTGTGCAACTGGATTCTGGAAAAGAAGAAAGAAGGTGTTCTTCCTATAGGTGAAATATTCGAACTAGCTCAACAAGAATACCAATTGGGTGAAGGATTTCAAGAATTACGCCAAATAACAGAAAAAAAAACTATTTCAGTCAGGCAGTTACAGAGGTTAGTTTCAAAATATGAAAAATCTGGAAATGATTTTATGGCCCTTATTCCCCAATATTGTTCTAACAGTGAACTTAAGCGAAAGATATCAGCGAATGAACGATGTTGGCTCAATAAGCAGCTTTTTGGACCTAACAAAATTAAAATCGGTTCAGCGATAAAATACATCAAACATCTAGCGAGAGAAGGGAAAATAGAAAGTCCTTCCAGTGAGTCTACATTACGCAGAGCAGCGTGCGATTTTATTCAACAATATCCTAATGTATATCACCTGGCAAGATATGGTGAAGAATCACTCAAAAATAAGAGAGTGAAATCTATTCTTAGAGACTGGGATAAGCTTAAAGTCGGTGATTTGCTGGTTGCAGATGGCCATAGACTGAATTTTAATATTACCGATCCATTCACTGGTAAACCCAAAAGGATGCTTCTGATTGTTTTCGAGGATATGAAGAGCCGGTACATTGTTGGAGCATCCATTGCGCCTAATGAGGACACCGCCAATATATCTTCTGCTCTACGGATGGCAATCTTAAATCTTGGCAGCGCTCCTAAATATATTTATCTGGATAATGGTAAGGCATTTGGTGCTAAATACTTTAAAGACAAAAACCTTGAATCCGAACTTGGTGGTCTTTATGATCGCTTAGGCTGTAAAGTCATTTTTGCAGAACCATATAATGCCAAAGCGAAGCCGGTGGAAAGGTTCTTTAGAACTTTTAGTGATGATTTTGAAAGACGTATGGACAGTTTCATAGGGTCATCTGTCCAAGACAAACCCGTCCAGTATAAGCGGAGTGAACCATGGATGCGAAAGCATTATGGTACTGATGCTTTGACGATGGAAGAAGCAATTCAGATGATGAATAATTATTTCCAGAAATATTATGCCAAACAGCCGCATCAAGCTTTAGCTGGAAAAACTCCAAGAGAGATATTTATTAGCCAGAAGCCTAATCTCACTATTACAAAAGATGAGCTCGATTATCTAATGCTTTCGGTAGCAAATCGAGTTGTAGGTCGGCAAGGAATCCAGTTTGATAAGAAATTGTATTGGAGTAAAGAATTAGTGAATCATGTTGGAGAGAATGTAACAATTCGATATGATTTTAATGACCTTAGTTTTGCGAAAGTGTACTTAAAGAATAGATACATCTGCAACGCAAAACGACGGGAATATCAATCACCGTTAATGATAACTGAAGCTGATAGAGAAAAGTTGAATTCAGAACGATATGAGATAACTCATATCGTAGAAGAAACTAAGGCATCCACCGAGATCATTCTAGACAAAGCAAAAGATATAAACGATCTGCCCCAAATCACTGTTCAGAAGAGTTGCCTTCCAATAATTGAAAATCTAAATTGTAAGCCTCCGTGGGAAATTCAGGGTATTTCCTGCAAAGAGAAATTTCTCATTTTTATAGATAATTTCGGACAACCATTTACGCTTACTGAGGCAGCTAAGATACTCGGCATCAAATACGAAACGTTAAAGAAAATCGCTCAACCGCTTTATGATAAGAAAATTGTTAAGAATGGAATACGTAACGGATCAGCGTTAATTGAAAGAATTGATCAACCAATCAATGCAGAAAAAAAAGATCAAACGGAAATAGATTTTGATATTCTCCCCTTAAACACTATAGCTGTAAACTGTCACGAAGAATGTCAATCAGCAGGAACTGATAATAATGCATCAACTTACTGGAAATAAAATAGTTAGGAACTTAATTAATGGGAAAGTGGTTTGACATAGTAAGAATTGTTACGATAAACTTAAGTTATTTTTACGCCATTCTCCTGAAACAAGTTCCTCTGTCAGTTCTCTGCTTAATAATCATATTAATGACTATTATCAGTAGGTATTGACGGTATTGTAAAAAAATGTTGTCATCAAGTTTGTCAATTTATGGGAACCAGTACTATAAGTTTCAAAAAGTAAACTTTTACTGCGTTTTCGCCCCAAATACGTAATATATATAATGAAGGAAAGAAATATTTAAATAGGGATTTACACATGTCTAAAGCGAACTTTCAAAATCTCAACTCCAGCTGCGTCTTTAGCTATAAGCTGGGAGACGAGTTTGACCATGAAGAATTGATCGCAGACATCTACGAGAAGGCTGTGTAGTAAGAAATTAGCAAGAACGAAAAACCAAGCCGCTCCAATTCAGGAGCGGCTTTTTTATTTAAGGAGGAAACATGAACACGATCAAGGAGATCGAACAGAAGTTGAAAGCGCGCTTTCCGGCAGAAGATATCGAATACCGGGTGGTGCGCGTGAGCAAGGACAGCCGCAGGGCGCTGATATTGCCTTACATCACTTCCCGTGCAGTGATGGATCGTCTGGACGAAGTTATCGGCTGTGCCAACTGGAGCGATGAGTACGAAGTTTTAGAAACCGGTGTTACCTGTAAATTATCTCTGCAGCTGGAAGATCGTATCATTAGCAAAGAGGACGCCGCCCCTTTCACCAATATCGAGGCTCTCAAAGGCGCCTTCTCGGATGCTTTGAAGCGAGCTGCTGTCAAGTTTGGTATCGGCCGTTATCTGTACAAACAGCCCGACAGCTATGTGGATATTTTGCCCCAGAAACCAGCCACGGCAAAAGGCAAAGTGCATTACTATCACAGCAGGGAACTATCAGGCTGGTGGATCGAGCCTAAGCTATTATCTGATGGTAGAATTGAAGAGAAAACATCCCCGAAAAAAACTGGATCGCCAAAGGATGATACAGCAGAATTCAAAGCATTAACACTGCCTCAGAAACTGGCAAAACTGGCAGAGTTAGAGATCATCTCAGCTAAGAAGAAAAGCAATTACGAAGCCAAGATTAATGATAAAAGCACAGCTCCCGGACTTAGGGTCTATTTCGAAAAACAATTCGAACTGCTGTACAGCCTGCATTGTCTTGCTCAAAATAGCAAGGTTAGTGATGCTACAAAAGCTACCATCTATAAACGCATAATGTCGTCCCGTCTGAATGGTTTTCCAGCCATAGAAAACGAGATCAAAGAACTGGAGGCAGCCTGATGGAAATTACCAATTATAACGATATCCCTAAGCCAATTGTAAGAGCGATCCAACAAAACTGGTACTCCGGAGCCGGTGCAAAGCACTTCTGCTCTGTAACCGATCTGATCAAACCCTCCAAGCTCTTTGTATTGGAAAGACGGCATCAGGATAAGTTGACTCGCGAAGCATCTGATCTGATCTGGAGCCTTATGGGTAGTGCCATGCATAAAGTACTGGAAGC
>JAIPJH010000055.1 GCA_021734245.1 Candidatus Cloacimonadota bacterium
GATAGCTTCCGCATGACTTTCCGGGATATTCCCATGGAGAAAAAATAAGCTTTGCAACTAACAGAACGAACAACAGCGAATTATTAAATGTTTGCGGTTGTTCGTTTTTTTCATATGAATCAAGAAAATTCTTAAATTTGACTATCATCGTGGCAGAGCCAAGGTGTATTTCGCTAAATTTATTCCAGCAAGCTGAAAATCGAATTTTCATTATATACCCCTCTCCGGCAACTGCCGGATCTCCCCTCAAACAGGGGAGAAAATTTGGAAAACCCAGATACAGAGCAGCCAGGAATTCTTTCGATTAAAATTTCTTTTTTGTTAAACCCCTCTACGACTAAAGCCGCATCTCCCCTTGTCAGGGGAGAATTTCTTCGATTTTAAAAAAAACTATTAAAAGACTATTCTTTTCTTTCATTTTTCTTTCAAATCCTCTTTCACTTCCTCATGTCAACGAAGATAAAGGGGGTTAATGCTTTCATCATCAGCTTGTGTGTTCATCGTCAATCATGAAGGTTTCATTTAATAATAAAAATCCTTATTCCAAATTTGCTCCCTGAAAATGCTTATTATGAAAGGAGTTTAATCATTTTTACTATAAATAATTCCGTTATTTTACGAGATGTAAAGCTACAAATATTTTCACGAGACTCTTCCGTCTTCGCAAAGCTTCGCCGGTACAGGTGGGATGAATCTCTTTTGCAAATGCCAGGAGTAAAGCTGATAGATTATCGTGATATCCTTCCTTTGCAAAGCTATTAGATGCGTCAGGAAGACGAGATTATTTATCCGTGCTCTTCCGTGTAAATCTGTGAGCTTGTTTTGTACATTTGTTCTGAAATAAAGATAATAGAAAACATTCTGTTTGTGCATTCAACCATTGAGAAGGGCAAAAAAAATTTTGTTAGTCCTAAAACCTTCGCCAGGTTTCCAAATATTAATTTACAAAATTCTTACAGAATAATTTCTCGTCAGTGTTTGAGGTGAGTGATGCAGAAAGGAATAATTTTTGATATAAAACGCTTTGCCGTGCACGACGGGCCGGGAATTCGCACGACTGTATTTTTTAAGGGTTGTCCGCTGAATTGCTGGTGGTGTCACAATCCTGAAAGCATCGATTCCAAACCGCAAAAGATCACAAAACAAATTGCTCTGGATGATAAAATTTTCGATAAACATGAAATCATAGGCAGAGAAATGACAGTTCAGGAAGTGATGACGGAAATTCTGAAAGATAAGATTTTCTTCGATCAATCGGGTGGAGGAGTAACTTTTTCCGGTGGTGAACCGCTGCTGCAATTTGATTTTCTGAAAGAAATCCTGGAACATTGTAAAAAAGAAAGATTGCATTTAATTTTGGATACTTGCGGATTAGCTCCTCAGAAAGATCTGGAGCAGATTTTAGATTTTGTTGATCTATTTTTTTTTGATCTGAAAAACATGGCTGAAGAACTGCATAAAAAATATGTTGGAACTTCCAACAAAATCATTCTGGAAAATCTGAAATTTTTAGCAGAAAATCAAAAGCAGATAATCATCCGATTCCCGCTCATTCCTGGTGTAACAGACACTGACAAAAATTTAGATGAAATGTTGGAATTTTTAAAAACACTGCCTCAGATTAAAGAAATCAATTTACTTCCTTATCATAATATTGCCGAGGAAAAATATAGAAGATTGAACCTGAAATATTACGAATTCAGTGAGCCAACTCAAGAGAAACTTGACACTGTCAAACAATTTTGGACAGATGCAGGATATAAAGTTAAAATTGGTGGATAAATGAAAGCAACTCTCTACTGTTTCTCTCCCGTTCCTTTCTTACAGGCGAGGGAATATAAGGAAAGCAAAGAAGAATCCCCTCTCGAGAGGGGTACGGCTTCAGCCGGGGGTGTGTAATTTCTTCTTGCTGCTCTACGTTTCCCCAGTAAAGGGGAATTGCAAGGGGTCAAAACAAATGACCGAACGTATAAAAAAACTTCGACAAGACAGCCTGGATGCAGTGAACAAGATCACAGCAGAAAGGGCTTTGCTGGTTACTGAATTTTACAAAACAATTCTGGCAGAAAATTTGCCCATTCCGATTCAACGAGCTCGCTGCCTGCAATATATTTTCAAACACAAACAAATCTGCCTAAATGAAGGTGAACTTATCGTGGGAGAGCGCGGACCAGCTCCCAAAGCCACTCCCACTTATCCGGAAATCTGCCTGCATTCAATTCAGGATTTACAGATCTTAGATTCCCGTCCGAAGGTTTCTTTCCAGGTAGATGAAGAAGTTTTTCAGGCTTATGAAAAGATCGTGATTCCGTTCTGGAAGGGAAAAACGCAGCGAGATAAAATCTTTGAAGCAATGGATAAAAACTGGCTGGAAAGTTACGGAGCAGGAGTTTTCACAGAATTTCAGGAACAACGTGCGCCCGGTCATACAGTTTTGGGAGATAAAATTTATCGTCTGGGAATGCTGGACATCATACAGCAGATCAATGATGTTAAAACTCAAACAATCGATCCTGCCAAATTAGCCGAATTGGAAGCGATGGAAATCGCTGCCAGAGCAATCATCATGTATGCTAATCGTCATGCTAAAAAAGTGGAAAAACTGGCAGAAAATGAAACAGATAAAAACAGAAAACAAGAACTTCTGAAAATAGCAGAGATTTGCCGAAAAGTTCCTGCCAATAAACCGGAGACATTTCAGGAAGCACTGCAATATTACTGGTTTGTGCATCTGGGCGTGATCACTGAACTCAACCCCTGGGATTCTTTCAATCCCGGCAGGCTGGATCAGCATCTTTATCCGTTTTACAAAAAGGAAATTGAAGCCGGAACACTTACCAAACAAAAAGCGATCGAGCTTCTGCAAACGTTCTGGATAAAATTCAACAACCATCCTTCGCCACCCAAAATGGGAGTTACTGCCCAGGAAAGTAATACTTACACCGATTTCGCTTTGATAAACGTTGGCGGCTTGAAAGTGGACGGCAGCAATGCGGTGAATGATCTCAGCTACATCATTCTGGATGTGATCGAAGAAATGCGTATTCTGCAGCCCAGTTCAATGGTTCAGATCAGCAGCAAAACTCCGGACAAATTCATCGAAAGAGCTCTCAAGATCGTCAAGACCGGTTTCGGTCAGCCTTCTATCTTTAATTCGGATTGCATCGTAAAAGAGCTGACCAGGCAGGAAAAATCTATAATAGATGCACGAAACGGAGGTGCCAGCGGTTGCGTGGAAGCTGGTGCTTTTGGAACTGAAAGTTACATTCTCACCGGCTATTTCAATTTGACCAAAATATTGGAAATAACTTTGAATAATGGAGTCGATCCCAGAACCGGAAAAAAAATCGGAATAGAAATAGGTGACCCAAGAGAATTCCAAACTTTTGATGAACTTCTTTCCGCATTTCAGAAACAGGAAAATTATTTTGCCGAGATCAAATTGAAGGGCAATGACAAAATCGAGAAACTTTATGCAGAAAATCTGCCGGCTCCTTTTTTGTCGCTGCTCATCGACGACTGCATTTCAAACGCCACCGATTACAACGCCCGCGGTGCACGCTACAATACAAGCTATGTTCAAGGTGTCGGTCTTGGCAGCATCACTGATATTCTTACTTCAATTAAATACAATGTTTTCGATAATAAAAAAATTTCCATGAGCGAGTTATTGAATGCTTTGAATGCGAATTATTCTGGTTACGAAAATCTGCGTTTCGACCTGATCTACAACACTCCCAAATATGGAAATGATGATGATTATGCCGATGAAAATGCGGTAAAAGTTTTCGAGATTTTCTTCGATTCTATCGATGGTAAACCAACTGCTCTGAATGCAACTTATCGCATCAATATGCTGCCCACGACCAGTCACGTGTATTTTGGCAGTGTGATCGGTGCCACGGCTGATGGCAGAAAAAGCGGTGTTCCGCTTTCGGAAGGCATTTCACCGGTGCAGGGAGCAGATAAAAATGGCCCTACCGCTGTAATGAAATCCGCTGCTAAATTCGATCATACAAAAACCGGCGGCACACTTTTGAATCAGAAATTCACTCCGGCATTTTTCGAGAATAATGAAAGCATTTCCAAACTGGGAAAATTAATCCGTGGTTATTTTGCCATGGATACACATCATATTCAGTTCAATGTGGTAACTGCTGAAACCTTGAAAAAAGCTCAAAAACATCCCGAACAATATCGTGATCTTATCGTGCGGGTTGCCGGTTATAGCGATTATTTCAACGATCTGGGAAAAGACTTGCAGAACGAGATAATCAGAAGGACAGAGCAGGGAGTGAATTCCTGAAGATTCCCCTCTGGAGAGGGGTGCGGCTTTAGCCGTGGGGTGTGTTAACCTTCGCAACAGTTAGCAATAGACAGATCATCAAACTTAGCGCTTTTGCGAACTTGGCGGTTATGCCAATTCTGAGAAGAAAGCTTATCAGATTTTTTTTTATTGCCAGATAATTCGCCCGAAATTTCTTAAAATCAAATATATTTCAGGAGAAAAAGATGAAGGTAAATGATAAAATTTCTGCCCTTCGAGATTTGATGAATGAACATGGATTTTCGGCCTATATCATTCCCAGTTCCGACGCCCATCTTGGTGAATATGTGGCAGAACACTGGCAGGCGCGCCAATGGATTTCCGGTTTCACCGGTTCGGCGGGAACGGTTGTAGTTACGTTGGAAAAAGCCGGTTTATGGGCAGACGGACGCTATTTTATTCAAGCAGAAAATCAGATAAAAAACACAGAAATCGAACTCTTCAAGATAGGCATCCCCGGCTTTCCAACTTATACAGAATGGCTTTTGCAGGAATTACAGGAAGGAGACGAAATCGGCATCGACGGCTCGGTTTTCAGTGTGAATGATGTAAAAAACATGCAGCAGAAATTTGATAAAAAAAACATATCTATCATTTCCCATTATGATCTGATCGCTGAGATCTGGCAGGATCGGCCTTCCCTTCCCACTTCGCAGGTTTTTCTGCATGATGTGAAATTTGCCGGCAAATCCCGCAAAGAAAAGATCGAAATGATCCGAGCTAAAATGAAAAAACAAAATCTGGATTATCACCTTTTTACTTCCCTGGATGACATCGCCTGGACATTCAATATTCGAGCTAACGACATCAAATACAGTCCTGTTTCGCTTGCCTTTGCAGTTATTGGCTTAAATTCAGCACATCTTTTTATCGATAAGAACAAAATTAAGAATATAGACCTTAACAATGTTGAAATTCACACCTACGAAAAAATCACCGAATTCCTTTCCAATCTTGAACCGGAAAAATCCATTTTGATCGATCCCAACAAGACAAATATAAAACTGAAAAACGCCATCCCGAAAGATTGTAAAATAATCGAAAAACCACACATCTCAACCCTGCTGAAATCCATCAAAAACGAAACCGAAATTGCCAATCTGAAGAAATGTCAAATTCGTGACGGCGTGGCGATGGTGAGATTTCTGTATTGGCTGGATAGCAACATCGGAAAGATCAAAATCACCGAAATGAGCGCTGCTGAAAAACTGGCTGAGATCAGAGCGAAAGACGAAAATTTCGTTGATCTCAGTTTTAATTCCATTTCAGCTTATATGGCAAACGCAGCCATGATGCATTATGCGCCTTCCCACGAAAATGAAACGGAACTGAAACCGGCAGGTTTTTATCTCATCGATAGCGGCGGCAACTATCTGGACGGCACCACTGATATCACTCGAACGGTTTGTTTAGGAAATATCTCGCACGCTATGAAACGTGATTTCACTTTAGTTCTGAAATCTCATATTGACCTGAGTCTGGCACATTTTCTGGAAGGAGCTACTGGCGCAAATTTAGATATTTTAGCACGTCATCCCATGTGGCAGGAAGGCCTGGATTACAAATGCGGAACTGGTCATGGAGTCGGTTATTTTCTCAATGTTCACGAAGGACCGCAAAATTTCAGTCAACGCCTGATAAATGTTCCCATAAAACCAGGGATGACAACCACCAATGAACCAGGAATTTATAAGGAAAATGAATATGGAATCCGCACAGAAAACACACTTCTTTGCGTAGAAGATCAAAAAACTTATTCCGGTCAATTTTATAAATTTGAAGTTATTTCCTTCTGCCCTATCGATATTCGAGCGATCTTACCTGAAATGCTGAATGAATCACAAAATGAATGGCTAAACAACTATCATAATAAAGTTTATAAAAAACTGAACTCCTATCTAACCAGCGAAGAAAAAACCTGGTTAGAAGAAATGACAAAACCAATTTCGTAACTTATTTTGTTTCATAAAATTACAAGCTGTCGCTTTTTGGCAGCTTTTTTTGTTGCCTAAATTATTAATAAATTATTATATTGCATTCAATATTTTGGGGGTTGTGTTTATGAAAAAAAATTTACTGATAATTTTGATTTTTATTTTCTTCTCATTTTCTATCTTTTCTGCTGAATATCCAGATTTCGAAAAAATAGTAAAAAGACAACATCAGGTTCGCCGGCAGGAAGTAGAATTTTATCGAAGTTTGTACCAGGAACCTGCATTTACAACCCGAGAAATGGATAATTATGACGTGCGCTATTATCGTATCGAGATCGAGCTGGATTTTGACGATGAATATATCGACGCATCTGTATTGATGGGAATCGAAATTCTGGAAGATAATTCCAGTGCTATTCAGGTTCATTTCGCTGATATTTTGGATGTGGATGAGATTATCATGAATTCACAAAATCTCACTTTTTCGCATCAGGACGGCATCATTGATATTGATCTGGCAGGAAATTATAATATCGGTGATTACCTGGAAATCGAAACATTTTACTATGGAAATCCCGACGTGCGGCTGGAAGACGGCATCAAGTTCGAATCTCATTCCGGAACTCCGGTAGTTTTTTCCATGGTTTCTCCGCGAGGAGCCCGAAAATGGTGGCCCTGCAAAGATACACCAGCCGATAAACCGGATTCCCTCGATATCTGGGTTACTTTTCCAGAGCAATATGTCTGCGCTTCCAACGGACTTCTGCAGGAAGAAATAAATAACGGTAATGGCACAAAAACCAGTAAATGGCACGAGTCATATCCGGTAGCAACTTATCTTACTTCTTTCGCCATCACCAATTATCAAATGCACTCTTTTCTGTGGCAATACAATGGAAACCAGATGATGGTAGATAATTATATCTATCCCGAGCAGGCAACTTCCAGTATAGATCTTTACAGTCAATGTGAAGGAATGCTGACTTTTCTTTCCGATACTTATGGAATTTTTCCTTTTCTGAGCGAAAAATACGGACATGCCACCTGTACCAATCTTGGCGCTCTGGCTATGGAACATCAAACCTGCACTTCTTTCGATGCCGGCTACATCAGCGATCCGGCTGCGCCTTACACAGTTTGTCACGAACTTGGTCATTCCTGGGCAGGTGATGCCTTGAGCATCGGCAGTTGGAGTCATGTGTGGCTGAAGGAAGGTTTTGCTTCCTACAGTGAAGCTTTGTGGGCCGAACATCTCTACGGCTCGCAGGGTTTGCAGGATTATATGCAGGCGGAAGATACCGGCGGAGCTTTAGACGAATGTCTTTATCGTGATGATTCACTGGGGGCAAATCACATTTTCAATTCTGTAGTTTATAACAAAGGTTCCTGGAGTGTTCACATGCTGCGGGGAGTTCTGGGAGACGATGATTTCTTTGATTTGATGGAATATTATTTTCAGAATCCCGATTTTCTTTATGGGAACGTTCTAACGGAAGACTTGAAAAATTGTGCTGAAGACATCGCCGGCTACGATATGGACTGGTTTTTTGATCAGTGGTTCTGGAATTATGGACGACCCAGTTATTATTATACTTATTACACATCAGCTTCCCAGGATTCGGTAAAAGTTACCCTGCAATCGATGGGAAGTCAGGGTGATCCGTTTGAAATGTATGTTCCACTGCGCATCAATGATGAAGATCAGCGCATCTGGGCAGAAGATGGTTTTAATTATGACACATTAGAATTAGTTGGCAATGTGAGCAGTTGGGAATGGGACCCTGACAACTGGGTTCTGGATTATGGGTACATCGAAAAAATTCCTGCTTTGGATGAAGTTGATCTGAATCGAGAAGGTTCCGCTGTTATTACCTGGACAGATTTCTTCGATCCTGCCATTTCTGGTTATAACGTCTATCGCAAATTGGAAGGAGAAAATTATCTTCAGTTGAATTCCGTTCCGGTAACGGCAACCTATTATTTTGATGACGATGTAATTGCCGGACAGCAATACTATTACAAAATTGCCGCGGTTTTCGATGACGCTGGAGATTATGTCAGTAAATTTTCCAATCAAATATCTATAATTCCAGTCGATTTTACATTTGACGAAGGAATTCTGCTGGTGGATGGAACTCAGGATTATCCAGCAACTTCACCATTTCCATCCGATGAAGATGTCGATCAATATTATGATACAATTCTGGGAAATTACGGATATACTAATTGGGATTTGAATTCTGAAGGTTTGCCACCACTCACGGAAGCAGCAAAATACTCCACGATAATCTGGCATACCGATGATATTGTAAATTTCCCATTTGATAACGATCTTTACAACATTAAAACCTATCTGCTGGCTGGCGGTAATCTGCTGATCTCGTCCTGGAAACTGCTTTATGATCTACAGGACAATTTCCAGGAATATTATCTTAATTTTAACCAGGCTTACACTAACGATCAACCTGATTTTATCGGAGCTTTTGGACAGAACGGATTTCCCGATATTTCTATTGATACAGGCAAAATTCCGCTACCCTTCTGGGAAAGTACTCTGCAGTATGTAAATAAATTTGAACCAATTAACGGAGCTGAACCAATTTACATATTTGATTCAGAATCTAACGATCCAGATTGGGAAAACATGGTTTGTGCCCAAAGGTTTTACGGAGATTTTAGACTTTATGTTTTTGGTTTTCCACTTTATTTTATGAATCAAAACACTTCCATGCAGATAGTTGATCTGGTTCTGCAGGATTTTGGAGAAATAACCAATGTAGAAGATCACACAATTCCCAACTCCTCTCTCCTAACTCCACACTTGTCTAATTACCCCAATCCGTTTAATCCAACTACAACGATCTTTTTTGAAACCACAAATTTACACGAATCAGCACAAATTGAAATTTATAACTTAAAAGGTCAGAAAGTTAAAATTCTGCCTGTCATCCTGAGTGATCCCGAGAATCGGGATTGTATCGAAGGATCAGGCACAACAAATAGTTATTCCGTCGTTTGGAACGGAACAGATCAAAATAACGAACCTGTTTCCAGCGGAATCTATTTCGCAAGAATACGCTTGCGTCCCGATTCATCGGGGAAAGCTGGAAAGTTCGAAGCAAGTTGTAAGATGCTGCTGATCAAATAAAGAGGTAAAGATGCAGAGAAACATAGAGACAAAGAAAAGAAATCGTCATTCTGAAGTATCTTACGAAGGTTGTTCTTATGAAGAATCTCTTAGCTCAATTAAGATAAAATTTATGATTTCTATAGTTTTATTTTTCTGTATTTTAGGCAGTGTATTTTCACAGAACATAAAAATAAACGAGATCATGTCATCAAACAGCACCACAATCTATGATGAAGATGGAGATGCTTCAGACTGGATTGAAATTTATAATGCCGAAACATCAGAAGTTTTTCTGGATGGATTCACTCTTTCCGATGATGTGAACGATCCTTATAAATGGGAATTCCCAAATGTTTCGATTCCCGCCCAGGATTTTCTGCTTGTTTTTGCTTCGGGAAAAGACCGTCCTGTAAGTCATTGGGAAACGATCATCGATTGGGGTGATAACTGGAAATATTTTATTGGTACAGAAGAACCACCTTCTGAATGGCGAGATGTAGATTTTGATGATTCCACGTGGAGCGAAGGACCCAGCGGATTTGGTTTTGGCGATGATGATGATGCTACGATTTTGCCTGAACCACTTGTTTCATTCTATATTCGCCACACGTTCCAGATAAATGATCTTGCAAATATAGTAAATGCACTTCTACATGTAGATTTTGATGATGCTTTTGTGGTTTATCTGAATGGTGTGGAAATAGCTAGAGAAGGAATTGGTGTCGAAGGCTTGGTTCCTGCTTTTGATGAAACAGCCGGCATCTCTCATGAAGCACAAATCTATCAAGGTGGAATGCCTGAATTATTTGTAATAGAAAATCTGGATGCGATTTTAATGGAAGGAAATAATATACTATCCATTCAAACTCATAATGCCAGTTCAACCTCTTCCGATATGAGCATGATCCCATTTCTAACTTTGGGAATGCGTGAGGAACCAACCGGCGCAACTGGAATTGCTGTACTTCTGGAAAACGATCTTCCCAAAATGCACACTAATTTCAAACTTTCAACCGATGGTGAAGATGTAATTCTTTCTGATAACATCGGAAATATTCTTGATAATATTGCATTTTCCAGTTTGGAAACCGATATTTCCTTTGGACGTCAACCGGATGGTTCAGATGATTTTTACTTATTCAATGGACCAACTCCTGATTCTTCAAATACGACAACAGGATTTTTGGAATATTCAGCTGACCCGATTTTTGATATCGATGGCGGCTTTTATTATGATGATTTTACTTTTGGATTTGTCGACATTCCTGCTGGTGAAACTATCTTTTATACGTTAGATGGATCTATTCCTGATGAAAATTCTTTTGAATACACTCAACCCGAAACGATAGATTCTACAGTTGTTATACGTGCTCGTGGTTTTGAAACTGGAAAAATTCCCAGCCAGACAGTTACAGAATCTTTTTTCGTAAATATCGATCCAAGTTTGCCGGTCATTTCGCTGGTTTCCGACCCGGTAAATTTCTTTGATGAAAATTATGGAATTTACGTTATGGGGCTAAATGCCAGCACTATCTATCCGTATTATGGTGCAAATTTCTGGGAAGACTGGGAACGGCCGATCAATATCCAGATGTTTGAAACAGATGGAACCAATGCCTTCCACATAAATGCCGGAGTAAAAATTTTTGGGAATTATTCACGCGGGCTTCCCCAAAAATCTCTGGCAATCTACACTCGAAATCAGTATGATGACAATAAAATTGCCTATCAGATTTTTCCTGAAAAAAACATTGCTGAATTTGATAATATTGTACTTCGTAATTCTGGAAATGACTGGGAATGGAGCATGATGCGTGACGCATTGATGACCTCACTTGTGCAGGAAACTGGATTAGACATTCAGGATTACAGACCATCGACAGTATTTATAAATGGAGATTATTGGGGAATTCACAATATTCGAGAAAAAATAAATGAACATTATTTGGAAGCAAATCACGGTGTGGATCCTGATGAGATTGATATGCTGGAAGATAATGGACTGATCATTCACGGTGATAAACAGCATTATCTGGATTTGCTGGATTTTATAGAAAACAATGATATCAGCCTTCCTGCAAATTATGAATATATTTGCACTCAAATGGATATGGAAAATTATCTTAATTATATGACAGCGGAACTGTTTTATGCAAATAGTGACTGGCCGGGAAGAAACTTAAAATTCTGGAGAGAACAGAATGATGAGGGCAAATGGCGATGGATTTTGTTCGATACCGATTTTGGTTTTGGGTTGGGAGAAGCATTCGATTTTAATATGCTGGAATTTGCCTTAGAACCTAACGGACCTATTTATCCAAATCCACCCTGGTCTACTTTTTTGTTCCGCAGATTAGTTACAAATGATACTTTTGTTCAAGATTTCGTAAATTTATTTGCTGATCGTTTTAATGGTATTTTTCATACCGATCATATTCAGAACAAAATTCTGGAATTGAGTGGAAATATTGAAACCGAAATGCCAAATCATGTCGATCGCTGGAATCTTTCAATGGCTTCCTGGCAAAATGAAGTTTTAGTTCTGCAATATTTTGCTGGCGATCGTCCTCAATATGTAAAGCAACATATTATGGATGAGTTTGGATTGCCTGGTACTGCAAATATCTATCTTGATATATCTCCCCCGGAAACCGGAAATATTCTTGTTAACACTTTGCAAGTGGAAGAATTTCCCTGGGCTGGTGAATATTTTCTGCAGAATCCGGTAACCTTGACCGGACTGGATGTACCTGGTTGGCAGTTTGCCGGCTGGTCGGGCGATGTAATATCCGATTCCACTTCCATCACGTTAGATATGAATGATGAATTTTCTCTGATCGCCTGGTTTGAACCAGCAGCCAGCTTTGTAGATTCAATAGTATTTAATGAAATTAATTACAACTCCGCACCCGATTTTGATACTGAAGACTGGGTAGAAATTTATAATCGCAGCCAACAGGATATCGACATGAGCGGCTGGTCTTTTTCCGATTCTGATGATAATCATATTTTTGAATTTCCAGAAGGTTACACACTATATTCAGATGAGTTCTTAGTTATTTGCCGAGATACTACAGCTTTTTCATCATTCTTTCCGAACATCAATAATATATTGGGTAATATGGATTTTGGACTCAGCAGTGATGGTGAAATGGTCAGGTTATTCGATCATACCGGAGAATTGATCGATTCTTTGCAATATGGAGTAAATTCTCCCTGGCCCACAGAGCCAAATGGAAGCGGTCCCACTTTAGCGTTGTTGAATCCTACTTATGATAATACTGATCCTCAAAGCTGGGCTGCTTCTTACGAACATGGCACCCCGGGAGAGATCAACGACGTTTATGTTTACAGCGATGAAAATATCGTCATGCAAACTGAACTTAAACTTCTCCAGAATTTCCCGAATCCTTTCAACCCTACCACGCAGATCAGCTATTCTTTACCTGAAGATAATAATATCAAATTGACAATTTATAACATAAAAGGACAATTGGTTAAAATTCTGGTTGATGAATTTCAGCCTGAAGGAAGATATACTGTAAGTTGGAATGGAAAAGATGAATTTGGTAAACAATCGGCTAGCGGAATTTACTTCTATAAATTAGCTGATGGCAGAAATTCTAAAACCAGAAAAATGATACTCTTGAAATAGATGGGAGATTAAATGCGAAGTAGATTTTTGTTTTTCCTTTTGATCCTTTTTATTGCCGTCCTAAATTGTCAGGATGTGAAAATAAATGAAGTAATGGCTTCCAATGCCATAACGATTTTAGATGAAGATGACGATTCTCCTGATTGGATAGAATTGTACAATAATTCAGGAGTTCAAGTCGATCTCTACAATTATGGTTTATCTGATGATAGTTCGGATCTTTTTAAATGGCTACTCCCAGATATAAGTTTGCAACCCGATGAATATTTTTTGATTTTTGCTTCCGATAAAGACCGACGCGTTGGACATTGGGAAACAGTAGTTGACTGGGGTGATGAATGGACTTATTTTTTGGGATTTGGGCCTGTACCTGATGACTGGAGAGAAATTGATTTTGATGACTCAGACTGGTTCAGTGGAGCTACAGGAATTGGAACGGACAGCGATAATGCAACAGTTATTCCCGCAGTTCCTTCCCTTTTTATGCGTCGAACATTCCAGATAGAAGATATTTCAAATATTGATCTTTCGTTAATGCACATCGATTATGATGATGCTTTCGTAGCTTATATAAATGGAATTGAAGTAGCCCGGGCAAATATTGGTTCACCTGGAATTATTCCGGCTTTCGATGATCTGGCAAATGAATCTATTAATGCAGCTATTTATGATGGTGGAGCTCCGAAAAGAATTGTTATTGATGATACAGACAGTATTTTTGTAGAAGGTGAAAATGTGATTTGTATTCAAACACATAATTATCATCCATACGGTGATTTGGCAATTATCCCCTTCCTGTCTTTTGGCATGATCGAAGAACCAACTGTACCAAATGGTGTAAACGCAATTATAGATACACTTTTAGCATTTCCTCATGCAAACTTCAAGATCAGTTCCAGTGGTGAGACAATTTACCTTACAAATACAAACAGTACACTTGTTGATTCTTTTGTTACAACAGAGCTTCCAACCGATATTTCGATGGGATTGCAACCAGACGGAAGCAACGATATTTTTTTCTTCAACCAACCCACACCCGGAACAGAAAATTCTACTGTGGGATATCAGGATTTTTCTGATCCACCCATATTTAGTTTAGATGGTGGATTCTTTTCAGGATCACAAACTATCGAACTTTCCGGTGCAAATGCAAATGAAACAATTTATTATACATTGGATGGATCCGATCCTGCTGACACATCATTTGTATATAGCCAACCAGTCACAATCGATACAACCCATGTTGTAAGAGCCCGTATTATCGGCCCGGGTTCTGTTCCCAGCCCTATCATAACTCACTCGTATTTTATTGACCGAGATTTCTCATTACTGGTAATTTCCTTGGCTACAACTCCGGCAAATTTTTTCGATGAAGATTATGGAATTTATATGCTGGGCGGAAATGCCAGTTCAAATTTTCCCTATCATGGTGCAAATTTCTGGATGGACTGGGAAAGGCCGATCCACATTGAAATGTATAATTTAAATGGCTCACTTAAATTCAGTGAGGATGCTGGAACAAAGATTCATGGTAGATTCAGCAGAGGATATCCACAGAAATCATTAGCGATTTTTTTCCGTAACCAATATGGGAATGGAACGCTTAACTGCCAGCTTTTTGATGACAAACCAATAGATGAATTTGAATCCATTCTGATCCGTAATTCCGGCAATGACTTCAAATCTACACATTTTAGAGATGCAATGGTCACTAATCTTATGCAGGATCAGAATATTGATTATCAGGAATTTCAACCTGTAATTGTTTATCTCAATGGAGATTACTGGGGGATTTATAATTTACGTGAGAAAGTAAGTGAACATTTTGTAGCTTCAAATAATGAAGGTGTAGATCCGGATAATATTGACAGAATCGAATATCGTTACAAAGTTTTGAATGGAGATTCTACAGCATATCATCATCTCTTTACATATTTGGCAGAGCATGATATGTCTATTCCTACCAATTATGATTATATTAAGACAATTGTAAATGTAGAAAATTTAACAAAATATCTGGCTGCAAATATTTATTGTAACAACTCAGACTGGCCTCGTAATAATGTATCTATGTGGAGAGAAAGAACAGATACTGGAAAATGGCATTGGATGTTGGATGACATGGATTGGAGTTTTGCTTATCCATGGGTAAGTGTTGATGATAATACACTTTGGTCAGTTTTATCAACCGAACCTTCAAATCTCAATCCACCAGAATTCACATTAATTTTTAGAAAAATGTTTGAGAATCCGAATTTTATAAACGGCTTTATAAATTGTTCAATGGATTATATTAATACAATTTTTCAATCTAATGAACTTTTACAACAAATATCCATTATCCAATCAATGTATTCTACAGAAATGCCCTCTCACATTGCCAGATGGCCGTATGAAGACCTTATGACTATGAATGATTGGTTCGATAATATTGATGATATGAACGAATTTGCTTCCGATAGACAAGGTTATGCAATAATGTATATGCAAGATGAGTTTTCAGTTGGAAACACTGTAAATGTAAATATTGACTTAAACAATGAAGCCATGGGCTTGTTGAAATTAAATTTTATTAATCTAAATGATATACCATTTAATGGAATGTATTTCGAAGATGTTCCAATTAAACTGACTGCTATTCCTTACGACGGCTACGAATTCGATCACTGGTCTGGTTCTTCCAATTCCTTGAATCCAGTATTGGAAATCACACCTGGTTCTGGTTTGAATCTTACCGCAAATTTCCAGGAAATAGGTGGTGGCAACAATTCAGATATCATTATCAATGAGATAAATTATCATTCCAGCGACAACTTTGATGTAGGTGACTGGATAGAAATTTATAACCGCAGCAATGCATCTATAGATCTTTCGGGCTGGCAATTCAAAGATGAAGATGATGAGCATATTTACAATTTCAGTACAGGATTCAGTATAGATGGTAATTCTTATTATGTGCTTTGTCAGGATATTGCGGCTTTCCAAACTCATTATTCCAATGTTTCTAATTGTACAGGAAATTTCGATTTTGGTTTAAGTGCCAGTGGAGAAGAAATAAGAATATTTGATGCTGATGGAAATTTGGTTAATAATGTTATTTATGATGATGAATATCCCTGGCCCACAGAACCTGATGGAACGGGCTCAACCTTGGAAGTAAAAAATCCCAACTTGAACAATGCCGTTCCTTCTAATTGGGCTGCTTCCTCTCCCTATGGAACTCCCGGCAGTCCAAACGAAAATCTGGGAACAGATGATATTCCTGAACTTCCTCAAGAAATAACTCTTTATCAAAATTATCCAAATCCATTCAATCCTACAACTAACATAAAATATTATCTGCCAACTGATGGTAAAGCTGAATTGAAAATCTATAATGTTAAGGGACAATTAATCAAATCATTCTGTAATGAATTCCAGGAAAGAGGATTTCATTCGATCAACTGGAACAGTTTGGATAAATCCGGAAAAAAAGTAGCAAGTGGAATATATTTTTATCAACTTGATAGTGCAAATAAATCATTATCTAAAAAAATGTTGTTATTGAAATAAAAGGATAAATTAATGAAAATTGAAGTTAGGTTTTTGATAATTTTAATATTGTTATTGATTACAAATTTTTCAGCTCAGAACATAAAAATTAATGAAATAGTCAGTAGTAATCTGAACTCATTGAAAGACGAAGATAATGAAAATCCTGATTGGATTGAGCTTTATAATTCTGGTAATTCAGCAGTAAATCTTCTCCATTATGGCTTGTCCGATGACATAGATGAACCTCATCGCTGGAGTTTTCCGGATATCTCAATACAACCGAATGATTATCTGGTTGTTTTCGCTTCAGGGAAAGATCGAGCTTACAATCCGTATTGGCAAACTATTATTGATTGGGAAGATAATTGGCGTTACTTTGTGGGAACTCAACCTCCTCCAACAAACTGGAGACAACTCAATTTCAACGATAATAACTGGGAATATGGACCAAGTGGTTTTGGTTATGGTGATGATGATGATGCTACCGAAATTTGGGAAATATCTCAAGAGGAAGCGTTATCTGTTTACATCAGAAAAACTTTTGATATCGACAATGTAAATGATGTGTTAACTGGATTGCTTCATATTGATTTTGACGACGCATTCGTTGCCTGGATGAATGAAGTAGAGATAGCTAGAGAGAATATTGGTTATATCGGGAATTTTCCAGCTTATTACGATACTGTAGATATTCGAACTCACGAAGCAGAATTGTATCGTGATGGAAGACCAAATCATTATATAATAGAAAATATCCAATCAATCCTGCAAAATGGTGAAAATGTGCTGACAATCCAAACGAACACCCTGGATAGCGATATGACCATGATCCCATTTCTCACTTTGGGTTTTGCCACAGAACCAAGTGACACTTTGTATGTAAGTCCCATCGTGGAACCCAATCTGTTAAATCTTCACACCGATTTCAGCTTGAATGAAAATGAACCTGTAATTTTATCTGATCCGGCGGGAAATATAATCGATCAACTGGAACCCGGTTTTATTCCATTAGATAATTCTTTTGGAAGACAACCAGATGGAAGTAATAATTTATTTTTCTTTGAATCCACATCTCCCGACAGCACAAATGATAATTCCATATCATCTCAAGATTTTGCTGACCCTCCCGATTTTTTTATCGACGGTGGTATTTTCGATAATTCGGTAAATGTTTCATTCGTTGGTATTCCTTCCGGTGCAACAGTTTATTATACCATCGATGGCTCTGAACCGAATCCAGACTCTACAGACACTTTCGAGTATACATATCCAGTCAATATCGATACAACTACGGTTGTAAGAGCTCAAACTTATCAACCAGGATATCTTCCCAGCAAGCTCATTTCTAACACATATTTGATCGCTGAAAATCATACTTTACCTGTTGTAAGTTTAACTACCGATCCTTATAATCTTTGGGATTACTATGAAGGAATTTATGCCAAAGGACCTAACGCTGGTTCAGGATTTCCGTATTTAAGGGCAAATTTCTGGCAGGATTGGGAAAGACCTGTACATATTGAACTTTTTGAACCTGACGGCAATCTGGGATTCAAGATGGATGGCGGTATTAAAATTTTCGGATATTTTAGTCGTGGGCATGATCAAAAATCCGTTGCAGTTTTTGCACGCAGCAAATATGGAACCGGTATGATCCCTTATAAATTCTTTGAGGATAAACCATTCACAGAATATAAAAATATCGTTTTCAGGAATTCAGGTGGAGACTGGATGAGATCGATGATGCGCGATGGTTTTATGCAGAGCCTTCTAAAAGATACCGGTTTATCATATCAGTCTTATCGACCTGCGGTTATTTATCTGAATGGTGTTTATTGGGGAATTCAGAATATCCGTCAAAAAGTAAACGAACATTTTTTTGCACAAACCTATGGTGCCGATCCCGATAATATAGATTTATTAGAAGAAAATAGACAAGTTTTGTATGGAACTGTAACAGCTTATTCTCAATTTATGGATTTCATCGATACGCACGACCTTAACATTCCAGCCAATTATGAACAGCTAGAAACTATGATGGATATTGATAATTATCTCAGTTATCAGGTTGCAGAAATAATGTTTTGTAATACTGACTGGCCTGGAAGAAACATTAAATACTGGCGGGAAAGAACTCCCGATGCAAAATGGCGCTGGCAGATATTCGATTTGGATCTTGGTTTAGGCTTAATTAATAGTGCAAATCATAACACGCTGGCTTTTGCACTCAGAGAAAATGGACCTTACTATCCAAATCCAGACTGGTCAACATATCTTTTTAGAAGAATGGTAGAAAGTGATCAGTTTGTAGTTTCACTGGTAAATAAGTTTGCAGATTTCATGAATTCAATATTCGATCCTGGATATCTGGAAGCTAAGATTGACAGTAATTATGCTTATCTGGAAATTGAAATGGTAAGACATTTCAATCGATGGGAATATGATAACTACAATTTCGACAATTGGTCCGAGAACGAACATCTGGTGATGGCGTATTTTGCTCGCGATAGAAAAGCTTATATGACGCAATATATAAAGCAGCAATTTGATATTCCTGGAATATTTTCGCTAAATTTAACTATGCTTCCGGAAAATTCTGGAACAGTGAAAGTAAATTCATTAGAGATAGAAGATATGCAATGGAGTGGAGATTATTTTGATAACATTCCCATAACTTTAACAGCAATTCCTAAGCCCGGTTATATTTTTTCTGGTTGGACAGGTGCAGTAGAATCAGATTCATTAACAATTCAAATTAGTTCTCAATATGATGTTGATATCTCTGCTAATTTTATCATCGGAATACCGGAAGTTTCCAATCTGGTTATTAATGAAATAAACTATAATTCCTCCGACACATTTGATCCAAATGATTGGATCGAGATATATAATCCCAAAGATTCTGCAGTTTATCTGGATGACTGGAATTTGAAAGATGACGATAATTCTCACAATTTCACCTTCCCTCCCATTTATCTGGCCTCCCACGATTATTTGGTTCTTTGCAGAGATTTAACAGCATTTAACAGCCACTTTCCAGATGTTCAAAATATAATTGGTAACTTTGATTTTGGACTAAGCAGCAATGGTGACATGGTGCGATTGTATAAAAATAATACTTTAATCGATTCCTTATTATACAGTTCGCAAACTCCCTGGCCTGTCGAACCTGATGGTACAGGTCCAACGCTTTCATTAAAGAATCCACTGCTGGATAATTCGCTGGCAGAGAACTGGGCGGCTTCCGATTTCAACGGAACTCCCGGAGCCAAAAACGAGGATGTTTATGAACCTCTGAATCCACCTCTTTCCGACAAACTTCAGCTTCTGCAAAACTATCCTAATCCCTTTATAGAAAACACCGTTATCAAATACTCTATTCCAACCGAAGGAAGAGTGAAAATTAAGCTCTATAATCTTAGAGGTCAGGCAATAACAACCTTGGTTAATGAAATTCGACCAGAAGGAACTTATACTGCAATCTGGTCTGGTAGAGACAAATATGATAGAAAAGTTTCCAGCGGATTATATTTTTATAAGCTCAGTCATAATGGAAAAACTAAAGTAAAAAAAATGCTGGTAGTGCGATAATGAAATATTTTGAAAAACTTGACACTATAACAGGAATCAGAAGTCTTCTGTTTCAGGTTTAAAAAATTAGGAAGGGAGGCTGTAATTTTATTCAAAAAATCTAAACCAAAATTAGATGATGCCTTCAAATCCAGAATCTATCATCATCGTTCCTATCGAAAGCTTCCAAAAGCAAAACCAGGTCAGACCATTTTAGATTTTTTCATCTGTGCAATTCTATTAAATATCAGGTTCTTTTTAGAAAAGAGTGGGTGAAGTTAAAAAAGTAGTTGAAGAAAAAAAAGCTATGAAGAAATTTTCCTCTAAAAAATAAATGGGGGAAAAATGTATAAAGAATTATTTGAACAGGCTCTTCATATAGAGT
>JAIPJH010000056.1 GCA_021734245.1 Candidatus Cloacimonadota bacterium
ATATTAATGATTATTCTTTCAAATTTGATTATCTAAACGATTACAGAGTAGAGTTTTTAGGTTTCAATAAGAAATCTTTTCTCATCAATTATTCAAAAGAGCATTTAGTTCAAAGAGGAAATCCTGTTTTAAAATTTCTTGATCTTGAAAAAATAAATCTACTTCCTGAAAAGGAATTTCAGCCCAACAATTCAGACTATATAGCCATTCATGCTGGAGCTGATTTTATTGGTAGAAGGTGGCCAGTAGAGAATTTTAAATCTATAATTAAATTTCTTCTTATGGAATTTAAAGATTCCATAAAACAAGTATACTTATTAGGTGGTAACCAAGATTATCAAATCAATGAACAAATTTCTGAAAACATTCAACATTGTATCAACATAGCTGGAAAAAGAACATTAAAAGAAGTATGTTATTTGATTCAGGGAGCACGCTATTTTATTGGAAATGATAGTGGACCTCTTCATATGGCTGCTTTTTTAGGAATTCCAGTTATTGGTTTTTATGGTCCAAATTTACCTGAAATATCAGGACCCTATACAGAAAAAAGAAAAGTGTTCTTCAAAAAATTTGATTGTAATCCATGTAATCAAAAATCATGTAATATAAATTATCAATGTATCAAATCGAATTCAGTTAAAGAAGTTACTGAATTCTTAGAAGAATTGGAGAATTGAAATGAAAAAAATAAAGGTATTACACACTATTACTCGACTTATTGTAGGTGGAGCACAAGAGAATACTATTTTAAGTGCACAACTATTGGATAAAGAAAAATTCGATGTTGATGTGTTATGCGGAATTCAAACTGGTCCTGAAGGATCGCTTTTTGAATTTGCTGCTTCAAGAGGAGTTGAACCATTAATATTTAAAAATTTAGTTAGAGAAATCAATATTTTTAAAGATATAAGACATTTTTTTGAAATGATAATCTTTCTAAAAAAAAATCATTATGATATTATACATACTCATAGTTCTAAAGCTGGGATAATCCACAGATTTGCTGCCAAAATAATGAAAGTACCAATAATAATCCATACAGTTCACGGTTGGAGTTTTCATGAACATATGTCTTGCTGGAAAAGAAAAATTTACATTTACCTGGAAAGAGTAGCAGCAACTTATACCAATAAAATGATTACTGTAACAGAACTGGATATAAAAAAAGGATTAGATGTTGATATTGGATCAAAAGAAAAATACAAAAATATTCATAGTTCTATTGAGATAGATCGCTATAAGGAGCCAATAAGAGATATAAAAGATATTAAAAAAGAACTAAATTTAAATCCAAATAATATCATTGTTGGTACGGTTGCTCGGTTGAGTGAACAAAAATCTCCATTAGATTTTATGTGTGTAGCCAAAGTAGTTTGTAGTAAATATGATAACATTCAATTTCTTTATGTTGGAGATGGAGAGCTTAGACCTATAGTTGAAGAATTTATTAACGATAATAATTTAGAAGATAAAATTATCTTAACTGGATTACGATTAGATGTACCTGATATGCTTGCTGTTATGGATATTTTCATATTAACTTCATTATGGGAAGGTCTTCCCAGGGTTTTTTCTCAATCAATGGCAGCAAAATTACCAATTATTGCAACTAAAGTAGATGGTGCTCCAGAGGCAATAAATGATGGATTGAATGGTTTCATGACAACTCCTGGAAAACCAATGGAAATTGTAAAAGAACTGGAAAAGTTGATAAATGATGAAACATTAAGAAAAAAAATGGGAAATGAAGGTTTAAAAATTGCAGAAGAATGTTTTTCTGTAGAATCAATGATAAGAGATATTGAAGATGCATACAATTCTTTATTAAATAATTTGGATTAATCTATGACCATCCTCACTATCATCGGAGCTCGACCACAATTCGTTAAAGCTGCAGCTGTTAGTCGCGAGGTCGCCAAGCATCCTGAAATTAAAGAAATTATAGTTCACACCGGCCAGCATTTTGATGCCAATATGAGCAAAATATTTTTCGATCAAATGCAGATTCCGAAACCTGATTACAATCTTGAGATCAACAGTCTTTCTCATGGAGCAATGACTGGCAGAATGATTGAGAAAATCGAAGAAGTTTTATTGAAAGAAAAACCGGATTGGGTGCTGGTTTATGGAGATACAAATTCAACGATTGCCGGCTCTTTGGCAGCAAAAAAACTTCATATCAAAGTTGCACATGTAGAAGCGGGATTACGTTCTTTCAATCGAAAAATGCCGGAAGAGATAAATCGTATTTTAACTGATAAAATTAGCGATTTGCTGCTTTGTCCGACCGATACGGCAGTAAAGAATCTTGAGGTTGAAGGAGTTGGAAAAAATTCGCTGGCAAAGATCGTGAAATGCGGTGATGTAATGCAGGATGCTGCCATGTTCTATGCCGATCTTGTTCAGAAACCAGATTTTGAACTATCTTCTGAATTCGTATTGGCAACAATTCATCGAGCAGAGAATACGGATGATCCAATTCGGTTAAAATCGATTTTTGGATCATTAAGTAAAATTTCCCAAGAAATTCCAATAATATTACCGCTTCATCCTCGAACAAAGAAAATAATAGCTGATTCACAACTCACAACTCAAAACTCGCAACTTATCATAATCGATCCGGTTGGATATCTGGAGATGATTTATTTATTGAAGAATTGCAAACTTGTGATGACCGACAGTGGTGGCTTGCAGAAAGAAGCGTTCTTCTTTCACAAACCCTGCGTAACTCTCCGAGATGAAACGGAATGGGTGGAATTGGTTGAGAATAATTTCAATAAAATTGCAGGAAGTGATTTTACTAAAATATTGAATGGATTTAACGAAATGAAAAATCGCGATTTGGATTATAATGTTAATCTTTATGGAAATGGAACAGCAGCGGAAAAAATAATTCAGGAACTTGAACTATTCGAAGTATTATCTTACAAATAACTAAACAATAACCCCAAACACAAAAACGCCGATCAGATTTCTCCGATCGCTTTTATTATGGCGTTCCGGAGAAAGCGTAAATAAAAGAAAACCTTCGGGATGAACAAGTCAGCTGCGACGGGACTTCCCGATTTTCGACTTCCATAATTTAGAAAACAAATTTAATTTTTATCTTGACGATTTGTAGTTCAAAATTTTCGTTGACCAGTGTTCAGTCAGTGAACGATGGAATGTTAGTGGAAAGGAGATGGAAATGAATAAGCGAAAAGAGCAAAAAGAGAATACAATCGCTGATATTTTACGTGTTTCTCAAGAACTTTTCCATAAACAGGGTTATGAAAAAACCAGCATTCATAATATTGCCGAACAGTGTGGTCTTTCCAAGGGTGCCCTCTATCACCATTTCAAATCCAAGGAAGAAGTTTTAAAAACTATATGCTATCGACATTATGTGAAATTGAAAGAAACATTCCTTCCTATAGCTAAAGATAAGCAGGCTACTTTATTAGAAAAAATGAATAGAATTATGACAATTGCCCGAAATTCTCAAATGAATAATGCTGCTGCTACTTTCTCTAAAAAAGAATCATCAGAATCAAGCGGAATAGAAAACGCAGCTTTAAGTAAACTTTTTGATTCCTACAATGAAAGGATCTATATTGAAATTTTTGCTCCGATCTTTGCAGAAGGAAAAAGAAAAAGAGAATGTAATTTCCCATGTTCAGCTGAAGCAATGGCTGTTTTCATACATAGCCTGGATACAGGAACAAGTGAACAACTTAATCGTATTCTACACGAAGAGGATTTAGATTCTGCAGAAGAACGGATAAAAGATATTGCAAACGGTTTCATTTTTGCTTTGTCACAACTTCTTGATATTGATGAAAAAACTCTTTCGGAAGCCACCTTAATGGACAAGATGGTTAAACAGTATATAGAAATTCTAAATAATAAAAAATAGAAAAAAAAAGGAGATGTTATCATGAAAAAAAATCACTGGATATCGTTAATAATTATACTTACATTAACGATACCGTTAGTTGCTCAAAACGAAATTGAGGAAAAGGGGATCAATTATATTCCATTAGTAAAATATGATTTCCTTTCTTTAGATGCACAAAATATTCATTCACCCGGTTGTGGCTTAGTGATTATGAGCAAGAATACAATGTTTGTGGGACTTTATACTCAACATAAATTTGAAAAGTCTCTTAGGTTGGATTATCCTGCAACATATCATTCTATTGATATCCTATTTGATGCCAGTAAAGGTCGACATCAATATCTGGGAATTTTCAAAAGCGAATCCGATCAACCGGTTTATGGCGGTTTACATACTTTTCAAGCTTCTGCGGCATACGGATATGAATTAATTCAAAAGAAGAATCTTTCACTTGTGCTTGGTGGTGGGATTGCGGTTAGTGATTTCGGAATTGAGGTTTCAGATGGTAAACCTTTACCGGTTATACCTGTACCGCTTATCCGGGCAAAATATGAATCACAATTTATTAAAACAAAATTTGAATTTTTAACAGGGCCTAATTTTGATCTTACAATTGGACCCCAAAGTCAATTTAGATGGGTGAATGAATGCAGACTGGATCAGTTTAGAGATAGTAGAGATCTAATCTTCGAAAGTACATTGAATTATCGGTTTTTCCCAATAGATCATCAAATGGGTGATTTTGCAGGTATTGCAGTGGGTATAAAAAACGATAATTATGGGGCTTTCGATCTGGGAGAACATAATAAGAACTATCCAGAAGATGAAGAAACATTTGAAACACATTACAATTCTGTTTTTGGAGTGCTTGATCTTACTCTCTTAAAAATAACAGGAGGATATGCCTTTAACGGTAGAGAATTGTACCGTGAAGAAGATACTGAAGATACTGGGGAAGGCTACTTTTTATCAATAGAAGGAATGTATCAGTTTTAATAAAGAGGTTATGAAATTATGCAAAAAATAATGAAAATATTACTTATCCTTATTTCTTTGAATTTTGGAATGGCATTATATCCGCAAAACTCAGATCGATCAGCTGCTTTGAAAACAGAATTTCAAAGAGAACTCGCATCTCTATATGAGCAATATGATTTTCCCGGTGCTACAGCTGCTTATATCTTACCTGACGGCTCAGTTGAAACCTTTGCAGTAGGTTATGCTGATGTTGAAAATAACCTGAAAATGAAACCGGGATCAAGAATGTTGGCAGCAAGTATAGGAAAGACGTTTGTCGGGGCAACTGTGCTGGCACTTGCTCAGGAAAAAGTTCTAAGCCTTGATGATCCCATATCCAAATGGTTAAGTAACGAGCCCTGGTTCTCAGATCTTCCCAATCACAACGAGATTACAATTCGTCAGCTTCTTAATCATACATCGGGAATAGGAAACCATGTTTATGAAGAAGCTTTTGCAGAGGCTTTCAAAAAAAACTGGCAGACAGGCAAGAATCCATTTACACCTGAAAAATTGATTTCCTATATTCTGAAAAAAGAACCTTTATTTCAGCCTGGAAAGGGATGGTCTTACAGCGATACCGGCTACATTATAACTGGATTGATCATTGAAAAAGTTACCGGCAACAGTTATTATCAGGAAGTCAAAGATAGATTTCTTGAGCCGCTGAATTTAGCAAAAACGGAACCGTCAAATTCTCTTGAATTAGAGAATCTCGCTGCAGGATATATGGCAGCTGACAACAGCTTCAATCTGCCAGCTAAAACAACTGGTGAACCTGAAGTTATGGTATGGCATCCGGGTATTGAATGGACAGGTGGCGGATTGATAAGCAATCCTGGTGATCTGGTTATCTGGGGCAAATCCTTGTATGAAGGAAAGGCAATGAAAGGTAACTATACAGAAGAACTTCTGAAATTCGTTCCTGTAAGTACTGAATCTCAAGATACTCAATATGCGATTGCCGTAGCTCTTTATAAGAGCGATGAATTTGGAAACGTATACGGGCACAGCGGCTGGATACCGGGCTACAGTTCAAAGCTGCGTTATTATCCTGAGTATAAGACAGCTATAGCCTTTCAGATCAATACAGATATCGGCATAGTCGATGATTCAACAAAGCTATTTGAAGAAATGGAAGCTAATTTAGCTGTAACTGTTATTAAACACATAAAAAAATAAAAAAAAGTGGAGAGAAAATGAAAAACAAAAACCAAGAATTTAGAGCAAATTTTAGAAAAAGAGTTTATGATCTTAAACTCAGAAGGAGTAATTATGAACAATAGTGAATCTATGGAAAACCGTAAAAAACTGTCAGCCGTTTCTCTGGTGCCTTTCTTCCTTATTACCTTTGTTATTGCCTGGGGCGTTCTGGGACTATACGTCTTTTATAACGAAGGTATGACAAAGGTATTCGGGCAGTTGAGTGGAACGCATCCACTGTTCTTTCTTGCAGTCTGGGCTCCTGCTATAGCAGCCTTTGCTGTTATTACAATAAAACAAGGCTTTTCAGGTCTAAAGCGTTTCATTGCGCGAATTAAAATATTCAAGTGTAGTGTGAGCTGGTGTCTGTTTATATTTGTTGCCATTCCACTTGTCTTTTATGTAGGAGCAGCTATAAAGGGAACCCTTTTCACAGAGCCATTTCCGATTTCGGGAGGTATATTGTCAATATTGACTGCCTTGATTTTATCTGTAATCATGGGTCCTATTGAAGAGTTCGGTTGGCGGGGTTTTGCCCTTCCTTTGATGCAGAGACATATCGCTCCTTTATGGGCTGGGATAATACTCGGTTTTATCTGGGGAATATGGCATCTTCCTGCATTTTTGATAAGTGGAACTCAGCAGAGTGCCTGGTCGTTCGCACCCTTTTTTCTTGGCACTATCGCGATAAGCGTGCTTGCAACGGCACTGTTTAATGCATCCAAAGGAAGTATTTTATTAGCTGCTATATTGCATTTTCAGTTCATGAATCCCATCTGGCCGGATGCTCAGCCCTACGATTCATATTTATTAATAGTTGTCACTGCAGTTGTAGTATGGCTCAACCGGAAAACAATGTTTACGCGAAGTGGCTCAATTACAACTGTAGTTTCTGAAAGTGATTTGAATAACGGGTGATGCTTTAAATAAGATAATTAGGTTTACTCTGGCAACCTAGTTATCATTTTTTGAAATTTTAGGTGTCACTTTTTAAGTGTAAAACATAATAACTAAAAAGAGACACCCAAGACTTCAACGTGAAAAAACGATCGAAAATTCGGTTTTCTTATTAGTAGTTATTAAGAAAATAGAAAACAATTATTTTATCATCGGTTATGATGGTATGATAAAATTTTAAAATAAAACCGTAGAGAATCTTTTTTTGATACTAAAGATGAAGAAGTGCAAGATATTCTATATGTATTTAAATGCAAAAAGGATACAGAATTCTGCATCCTTTTTGTCGCAATAAGTTGTTTTTTATGGATTAGGGGGTTACACTAACCAGATCTTCAAATCCAGAATCCCCTTCAACAGCAATTGCTCTAAGTAATCCAACACCTGCTGCATAGAATTTGTGTTCAACGACTCCAGGTTCAAGGGGAGTCCATTCAGCGATTTGCAGGCAATTTTCGAAGGTACCATAAGGAACAGTTACTGTTTCAGACAAGCTGATTATCTGGCCGCAATCCTCAGCTTCATCTTCATAATATTCCTGCCGATACCAAGTTCCAACAATTGGTTCAGCCATCATAATTATACCTGGCAAAGCACCATCTACTCCAGCTTCCCAGGAACCATGTGTACTAACGACTTGACTGTCTTCGATCTCTTCCGAGTATTCTCCAAAATACCAGATATTGCCATCCAGGTCTTGAGCATACCAATCATCAGTATCTTCAACCATTTCACCATTTTCATATTCTACAGCTCTAACCACGATACAGGTTACACCCATTATCACTACAGTTGAATCAGTTACGAATTCATCCACAACCACAGGTTCACCATCTTCATTTTCTCCTTCATAATGCATAGTTGAACCTACGTCAAGAGGATAAAAGGCATTTCCAGTAATATTATCAGTAAAATTTGCCGGATCAATATCAACATTATAGGGTTGGTCACTTGGATTGGTTGGACTTGTAGGACACTCATCATCACAACATCCTGATAAGATGAATAGTGTTGTCAGGATCAGTATTATTGTTATACTAGATCTCATTACATCCTCCTTAATCATCCTTTTCTTCATTTGTTTGATCGTCTTCACTTTCCAATTCGATTTCACCTTCGTTGGAAATTTCGATTACTACATTTTTTCCATCCATTGTACCCTCAATCTCATAAAAGATTTCTCTAATTTCTTCTACTTCTACGACCTGAAGTCCAGGATATTTCTCCTTCAGAATTTTTTGAGAGATTTCAGGGATAGCATCTAACTCGATTTCTTTCTTGATCTCTACTAAAGTTCCATCCTGAGTGAAGATGTAACTGATTTCGAGATCACCTTCTTCGATAGAGATTTCGTAACAGGAAATACTCTCAGATTCTTCTTCCATTTCGATTTCCAGGATCATATCAATTTCTGCTAAATCTTCAAAAGATCTCTGCACGGGTTGGGGAAGTTCTGCAAAACTAATCATATCAGAATCTTCCGATTCATCTGCAGCTGTAAATGCAGAAATTAACAATACAGCAAGTAAAACGAGACACTTCAAATATTTCATAAGCCCTCCAGATATTCTTAAGATTAGAATAACGATAATATCTTAAATCACCATTAATATAAAATTAAAACTCTATGTAAATGTGATTATAAATAGAAGCTAATTGATTGATAAACTAGAAGTTATAATAACCTGATAAATAATTGTAAAAAATTAAAATAAGTTAATCATTATTAATTGGTGCTATCAACGTAAAAATACAGCCCAAGGGTGACGAGTTCTTCAGTTTGATGGTGATTTTATGTAACTCAGCGATCTTTTTTGCTAAAGCCAGACCTAAACCGGAACTTTTCGACTTTGTGGGTTGGAACATATCATCAATACGGAAAAATCTTTCAAATATTTTATCTTGAAATTCTTTGCTTACTCCCGGTCCGCTGTCTTGAACATTGATCTTTATTTTATCTTTTTCTTGATTACAGAAAATCGTGATTTTTCCATTTTTAGGAGAATATTTAATAGCATTTTCCAGAATATTACTGAATAGCCTGAT
Source organism: Candidatus Cloacimonadota bacterium (assembly GCA_021734245.1). Taxonomy (NCBI): domain Bacteria; kingdom Pseudomonadati; phylum Candidatus Cloacimonadota; species Candidatus Cloacimonadota bacterium. Next base: position 9,104 of record JAIPJH010000056.1, read on the forward strand.
CAGAAGAGTTTTATCTCCATAAATGCTGAAAGAAGGTATTTCTCGAATTTCTATACTCTGATTTTTCTGGGTAGCCAGACAATGTAGATTTTCAAATGTTTCCAATATCAACTCATTCAGATCTACAGCTTCAAATTCTGGTAATTGGCGAGAAGCATCAAGGTTCGCCAGCAGCAGCAGATTATCAATTATCGCCTGCAGTTTAATCACTTCTTCTACTAAGCTATTCAAGGTTCTTATATATTCTTCTTTTGATCTGGAGTGACGCAGGATCACTTCTATTTCACCCCTTATAACGGTTAAAGGTGTTTTAAGCTCGTGCGAAACATCAATAGAAAACTGCTTCGTTAAAATGAATGATCTTTCTAATCGATCAATAAGGTTATTGAAGGTTTCTATCAATTTTCCAATTTCATCTTTTCCGCTTATGGACTTTATTCTTAAACTAAAATCTTTAGCGGTTATCTTATTCACGTCTTCCACAATATTGGTTACAGGTTTGAAGGCAGTTTTTATCAAAAAATACCCAAATATGGAAAGGATTAGTAAAAAAAGCGGTGAAGCTATCATTAAACTTGTGAAAATTCGTTTTAAATCATTATGAAAATTATTAGTAGTTTCTGCAATCTGCAGTACAAATTTGTTTCCCAGATGATCCGTGATGTAGAGGTTGATCAGTATTAATTCCTGTGATTTTTCGAAATAGTATTCATTCTTGGATGATTTATTTCTTATTACTTTCTGCACCAGCTCGGAATTAGCCGGTATTTTCATATTTTCATTCAAATGTGATCTGGCAATAATAACAGGCTTTTCAGTATCCTGTACATCCAGAAGCTGCGCAATATGCCCCATAGATTCTATCAGTTCTGCCGTTTCTACTGGAAAAAGCTCAGAGATATTAGATATTTCGTCTTCATATTCAATATCATCTTCAATGAGTTTCCCGGAAATATCCTGTTTAAATATCTCTCCTGTAATGATAGAACAACTGCTTAAAAGTAAAGACTCAATATTATTAAGTAAATTGTTTTTAAAACTCAGAAAAATAAGAAGATCGAATAGAATAATAATAATCACGACTGTAGCAGTAAAAAAAATAGTTAAACGAACACGAATTGAATAGTTTTTCAAAACGGTTTACTTGTCTTTTAAAATATATCCCCTGCCACGCAGAGTATAAATGAGTTTATGAGCGTTATTATCATCTATTTTTTTACGAAGATGGTGGATATAAACATTTACTACATTTGTAAACAATTCTGAATTCATATCCCAGACATGTTCGATTATCTGAGTTTCTGTTACTATCTTATTCTTATTCCTCAACAGAAATTCCAGCAATCCGTACTCTCTGCCAGATAGAAAAATCTCTTTTCCCGCCCGAAATACTCTTCTGGAGCTTATATCCAATTCCAAATCTACAGCGGATAAAACTTGAGTATGATATTCCTGTGATCTTCTTAATAATGCTTGAATGCGAGCCAATAATTCATCGAAAGAGAAAGGTTTGCTTAAATAATCATCCGCTCCGGTTTGCAGTCCTTTCACCTTGTCTTCTATAGATACCTTTGCTGTTAAAATAATAATTGGTGTGTTTTTTTGATTATCTCTGATTTCCCGGCAGATTTCTAAACCGTTCTTCTGAGGCAGCATGATGTCTAAAATTATCAGATCATAGTCAATGACCAAAGCCCAATACAGGCCGTCATCTCCATTGTGAAAAATATCAATTGCGTAGTTTTCTTCCTGCAGGCCTTTGGCTATAAAACCAGCAATTTTTTTATCATCCTCAACCAATAAAATTCTCATTTAAATCTTCCTCACTAAAATAAACAAATTTCAAGCTCAAATTTGACAAGCAAAATATGAGCTTACTGCAATTATTAAAATTTTCTATCTCCCTGCTACATTTAGAAAATTAGTCTTTTTCTTCAAATACTTAGCAATGATAAATCCGATGGTCACAAATAAAAACGAAAATGCAATAATCATATTTATATGACTGCTTTTGCCTATCAATTTTCCAACAACGTCGAAAAAGAAAAAAATACAGAATAAGGCAAAAATGCCATCAGCTTCTTTTTTAATGACCTTTTTCCAGATAAATGACTTTGATGGTTTTACATATGATCTAAACTTTGGAATAAAAGCTGGAGTTTCTTCTGACCAATTCACAAAATCCACTCCGAATTTGCGATTTAAAAATTGTTCCTCAGCATACATGATCCTTTCGTAGTAAATCCAAAATAACAAACAAAAAGTAATGATAAACCATAAATGCCCGGTTAACAAACAAATTCCAAAATAGATTAAGAAATTACCCAGGTATAAAGGGTGACGTACCAATGAATATATCCCTGTCTTATTCAAGCTTTGTGCTACTTGTTTTTTTGTATTTCTACCAGAGGTTCTTTTTGGAGTATAGCCAACCGTATATATTCTCACGAAAATACCTAAAAGACTAATGAAAAGACATAAATATTGATAATAAAACTTAAATTTTGTAACTTCTGTATTTAAATTATCAGGGAGAATTTCATTTCTAAAATATAGGACAATACCAATAGCTAAGATTATTATCGGCAAATAGCTCCTGTTAGAAAACAACCAATTACCCTGTGTTTCAAGTTCTTTTCGTAAACACATATCGTATACCTTTTCCTATCATAAACTGTAACCTAATTTCAGATAACACTCTACAGTCATTGTTTTTGGTTTCTTGATGTTCGCATTCATATTATTCCTCCTTCATATTTTTTATATCACGAAAACTGAACTTCACACTTGGGATAATAACCTGCTTATATTAAAAGAAGATTAAGAAAAAATTATATTCCTTTAATTTCAGTGATAAGAATCGGTTGTTATTACATAAAAACTCGTTGTATTGCTGCAGGTTAAGAGAGTTATAATTTAACTGAGTAGAGTAGTGTTAACAAATTAATAATTTTTCATATTAACAGAAAAGTATTGAGATAAACAAAGCATCATTCTTACATTTCATTCATTTATTATTTATGGAGTCTACCAAATATTTGAAGGAATCAGGTATTGAAATTTGAACTTTGTAATATGAAATTAAGGAAGAACTGCAATCACTTGAAGTAAAACTATGAAGAACTGCAATCACTTGCAGTTTGGGACTGTAAATAGCTTTAAATGTCTATAAAATGAATTGATAGCTGATTGAGAAGTGGTTTACATAATGTTAAAATTGAAATCATGCTGTCACTTTTTGAAATTTAATAAAAAGAGACACCCAAGACTTCAACGGGAAAAAACGATTACCCGATAGCGCAACTCTTTAGTTTACTAATTGATAACTCGCTTTTTCAGTCGTTTTTTCAAAACTTCAATTTGCAGGTTTTTAGGGTAGTTCCTTATCAGAACGAATCCATCTTTGCGGTCTTTTTAGGGAGCTTCTCTGTCTCCTAAATGCCTTTATCTATTAGGTTTATCAAATGCTTACTCGTTTAGGGATGAGCAAAACGCTGCACAACCCTACCGTTTTTACGCTTTTTCGCTTTTTCACTTTCTGAAAAAACGGTTTTTCAGGGAGAAATGAAAAAACGGTGAAAAAACGATCGAAAATTCGATTTACTAATTCGAAATTTCATTCTGTTGGAAATGAAAATCCGAAAGCTGTTTCTGATCTTGGGAATTTGATAGTTCATCAACTTTCATAAATACAAATTCGTTTATAATTTTTATTGTTTCAAGCTCAAGGTGTGATTTTTTTCCTATTGAAGAATGAGAAACATCAATTTTAGCTTCTTCACCATTTTTGATTTCTGAAACCTTTATTGTGATTATTCGCATATATCCTCCTCTATATATAAGATGTAAAAGCGAATTTTATTGGGTAACATGAGGTTATAATTGTTTGCAAATAATGAAAATAGGATTGTATGTTTAAGGATTTGTTCGGTCTAAACTTAAGGCTTTCTATTGAGTATTTAACTCCAGAAACCAATAATCTCCGTAATTAATCCATTTGAAAGTATAGGACTTTTCTAAGGAGATACACGCAGGTTTTCCACCAATTGGAGTATTAATATCCACACCATTTATTATACTATGTCCATCAGAGATATCATAATCCCAACTTTTAGCTTGTTTAGATTCAGGGAATACAAAATTACGATGATCAGTCATAGCGAGAGCAACACCAAAATCAATATCGCATTTTTTAATGTAATTCTCTAATAACTCTAAATCCTGATAAACTCCAAATCTAAATAAATCCTGTGCACCACGTTTATTACCAGATGAAGCTAAAGTTTTGTAACATTTCATTTCGATTGCTACTTTTTTTGAAATTGCTTTTGTGTTGTATTTGACTAACACATCGATTTCTTTTGTTCGACCTTCTATTACAACTCCAGTTTCGAGTTCAAGTTCAAAGTTCTCGTCTTCACGAATACGTATTAATTCAAGACCTTGTTTTAAGTAATAAGCAAATTGTAGCTGTAATGAAGCTTCTTTATTGATGGGAATTATACCATTACCAATCTTTTTTACAAGTAATTCCCAGCTCCAGCTAATAATATCCAATACTCGCTTATCAATATTATTTTCAATTAATTCGGACTTTAATATAACATTATACTTTTCAATGAACTCCAGATAATGACTTCTTATGTTAGTTGATAATTCATACGTCAATGATTGATAAAGAATTCTTTCCCAAGAGATTCCAAAGAAATGGTTTTGATAAGCATCAATTAGAAATGATTTTTTAACATTGGCAACTGTATTAAAAATCTTCGTATTTGCTTCTGGATATAGAAAGATTACATAATTATCTTCATTTATATGAATTAAGTTTCTAAAAACCTGATAATTACTTAGAAACTTTTCAATAGTATGAAATTCGGATTTTAACGAATTTAAATGATGTTTATAGATATCGTTGAATTTCGTTCTGTATTTGATTGTGTTGTTAACTCTACCAAATCCATTTTCAGTATATTTAATTTCAAAGAAGAATTGTTTACCTGAATCAGTCTTAAAATAGAAATCAAAAGATGTTGGGGTTTGATTTTTATAATTATCTATCGAAGATTCTTTTTCAAATGTAACTGTATCGTAATTTATTGTTTCACCAGTAAATCCCAATATATCTAATATCAAATCTAACTTATTCTCATCAATTAGAGGATAAAAGAAATTAATGCACATAGCTTGAGAGGAATTCAAATGATTAAATCCATCGTGTAATTTTATTTTAGAGTATTTGCTTTTGAAGAAGTTGTCTCGATAGAATTTAATTACATTCAAATCTTGATGTGCCACATCTAAAATATGTGAATATTCAACACCTCGCCACAAGCCATCGGATATTGATGGAAACTTTTTCTTTTTATATGAACTCATTTTATCGATTATTTTTTTTTGATACATTCTTGAAATCTCCTTTCGATAAAGGATTACTTCTTTGTTGGCTTATTTACTCCACCGTAATTAGTAAACATTCCAGCAGCATCTTGAGGATTTCCAGTTTTCGCATATTTTTTTGCACTTTTAAGGAATCCAAGAATTCCCAATGCAATTCCTGCAGGTGGGCAAACTACAGTAACTCCAACGACAGCAGCAGTTCCAACTAAAGCTTTAGCAGCATCTTTCTTCTTCATTTTTCCCCCAGTGATTATGAATCTTTGAATAAAAGTAAACAGTCACCGAGTTCTTTTACATAATTAACATTCGCTAAATCAGGTATATCAGTCAAATCAACTGGGCTTGCATGTCCAGGAGAAGTTTGAATTAAATAAAATCCATTTTCATCTTTTCCTAATGGAGAACAATGATATCCATCCTCTACTTTATATGCAGCACTTACTAATGCTTTTTTTTCATCTAAAACTTTTGACATTTCAATTACATGTGCATTATTTTTAAGAGTACGGTATTTTATATTAACTACTGAATTTGAATAATATCGTAAATGATAATCTCTCATATGCTCATTATTTATGTTATATCTACAATTTTGTAAAAAAATACTTTCAGCTTCTGGCAGATTAGAAGCGGTAAATGATGAGTTAGTTTCATCATTAACAAATTTTATCATTATTTCATGAGGTTGTTTGCCATATAAATAACTCATAATCAAGCAATAACTAAATAAAATACAAGATCCTTGTGTTTGTTTTAACTTGAATTGATCAATATCTCTTGAAACCATAAATATCTCCTTTTAAACCACCCTAAACAACAAAGCCATCTCACCGAGTATCCTGAAGGTCTCCAGTTCGTATTCTTCTAAGACGATAACATCATATTCCTGGTTCAACGGTCTTAGAAGAACTCGCTTTTTCTCTTCATCAAGCTGTAGTTTCTTGAGTGTGATACCATCCGGTGTCTGACAGGCACATATTTTACCATTTAAGTTATGAATATCCGCTGATTCATGGATAACCACAATATCACCATCGGAAATTCTGGGTGACATACTATTTCCCATTACCCTAAGTGCGCAATAAGTTTTTTCCTGATCAGATAAATAGGCTCTGGGTATCTCAATATACTTCATAGGATCAGCATCGTGATTCTTAACAGGTTCTCCGGCAGCAATCTCTCCATAGATAGGGAAGGTGACGATTCGATTCTCAAAAGGATTGAGTCTGTAATTAAATACAGATCCGTTTCCTGATAACTCTTCCAGATTCTTCTTTTTGCCATCCTGATTTAACTTTCCATCAGCACCCGGAATGAACATTTCGCCCTTTCCGGTGATCAACCAATTAAGATTCAAGCCATACATTTCATTAATGCGAGCCATAGCAGGTGATGACGGTTTACTTGGCTTGGTTCGATTTACCCAATCGGAAACATTGCTCTGTGTTACTTCAATCGCCCTCGCAAACTCGGATTTCTTTATTCCAAGCACATTTATGAAGGCTACGAGCCTGTCTTTCATATCCATTTGATCTCCTTTTTAACTCCCTGTGGAGCTAAATTTCGCTATTGCAAGGAACTGCGAGTGTTGGCAGTTTTTCCTTGACTACATCGCATAGCTATAATTTCATAGCTTCGCATAAGACATAAGTTGCAACATTGCGAAGTATGTCAATAAAAAAAACAGGAGGTTCCGGTGAGATCACCTTACAAACCAGAAGAAATGAAAGCGGCAATGGCGCTTAAACGCTTTACTATAATAGCGTTAGCAAAAGAAATGAGTATTTCCCGAAGGACTCTCGATTATTTTCTAAATGGTGAAATGGGAATGAGTCGAGGAGAAGAATTGTTACAAAAATTGCAGCCTGAATTGGCTGAAATAGGCAAATTAACAAAGAAAATTAAGAGACGCAAGCTTCAACATTGCGAAGAGAGATGATTATGGAGTGCAGAGAACTAACTATCGAAGGGATACAATCAAGCTTTTCGGTCAGCCAATCCTCTGCTTATAGAATGACTAAGAGTGAAGGATGGGATTTTATAGCAAAGCCGCTTCCCAGAGGTGGTCGCAAAAAGTATTACCTCGTACCGGAGAAGCTGATACCGGAAAAGAAAACTAAACCTAAGAAAAAATCACTTCCTGAAGTTGTTAAAGCAGAAGTAGTGAAATATGACCCGACTATACCTGATTTGATTCCTGCTATTAAAATACCGGAGCATGAACTGTATCGAGCTCAATTAAAAGGTGCTCTATGCGATAAATTATTAGAAGCTATCGAAAGTACAGTAAGTAAAAGTAAAGCCATTGATGATATTGCCGAAGCTTATAATTCAGGTTACCTGTTACCTGAGTTATTAGCATTGGAAGGCAAACGCACAACTCGCACCTTTAGAATGTGGCTTAACACTTATGAAGAGAGTGAGAGAAATTTTAAAGTACTGACCAGATTATCCAGAGCATCCAATGGTATGAAGGCTACCGATCAGGAGCAAAACTTCCTGTTGGGTCTTCTTCTGGATGCCAATAAAATTAAAATCGGTTCTGCAATCAGAAAGCTGAAGCAGTTACATAGATTAAAGGTGATCGATTCACCAACCAGCTCAAGAGCATTACGCAGATGGGTAGAAACTTGGCGAGATGCTCATCTGCAGCAGTGGAACCTTCTGCGTAGAGGTAAGAAATATTCCAAAGACCACTATGTAATGAGTCTTCTGCGAGAAGAATGCTTAGAGGTTGGCGATGTCTGGGTAGCTGATGGTCATAAACTGGCATTTGATATTATCGATCCTGTCTCCGGAAAACCAAAACGTATGATGCTTATATTATTCTTTGATTGGGCATCACGTTATCCTGTGGGAGCTTCGATTGCCAATACAGAAGATTCAGAGCACATACTATTAGCTCTCCGAAATGGCATCATTCACTGGGGTGGCAGACCTAAGTTTGTTTATCTGGATAATGGGAAAGCCTTCCGAGCTAACCTGTTTCATGAGAAATGGGAAAACCATGATCTGGAGAAAGAGCTATGTGGCATCTTCCCAAGATTGGATATCGAAGTTGAATTTGCTAAAGCCTATAATGCCAGAGCTAAAGTAGTAGAGAGATTTTTCAGAACCTTCCAGGAAGATTTTGAGAGATACATGGCAACCTTCAGAGGTGCAAACATTGCCGATAAACCAGCTTTTCATATGCGTAATGAAGATTGGATACGATCACTGAGAAAACGGGAACCACTAACACTGGATCAGGCAAAGCAGCTCATGGCAGTTTACTTTCAGGAATTTTATGGCAGAACTCCACATGGCGGTCTGGCTGGTGTTGCGCCACTGGATGTATTTCAGAAAAATCCAGCACCGGAAGATCGCAGAATTGAACTATCTGAGCTTAACTTCATGATGCTTAAAGTAGAGCAGCGAACAGTAAAGGCAAACGGAGTCCAGCTTGCCAATATCCTCTTCTATCATGATTACCTGATGAGCTATGTCGGCAAGAAGGTTTACCTGCGTTATGATCTGATGGATATGAGATCTATTCTGGTATATGATGAGGATGAAAAACTGATCTGTCAGGCAATGGCTCGTAAATCCACTCATCCCTTTGTTAAGCTGGCAAAGGATAAACCGATGGCTCGCAAGACTTGGAAAAAACAACTGCAACACCAACGTAAACTGGAAAAAACACTGCAAGAAAGCTCTGCTGAGATACGCAAGCAGGTGGAAGATGCTACTTCCGAATTCATGCTGCCTCATATTGAAATGACCAAATCGATTTTTAATGATTCCGGACTGCTGATTCATAAACCAACCACCAATCCCAACTCGGAGCTGGATCAAATGGCAGAGAGGACAGCCAGCAATCTGATGAACGCAAAACCAATCACCAAAACCTCTGAAGAAGAGGGATTGGAGAACTTAGATAAAATGTTAAAGAAAATAGGAATAGAATAGGAGATCATTATGCGAGAATATTCACTTGCCCGTACCAGTAATGTTAGAAAAGCAGAAGAGTTATTTACCTATCTGCAGAAACGACCCAAAACAGAAATGGTTGGTCTGGGTCTGATCTACGGACCTCCCGGTCTTGGTAAAAGCAGATTTGCCAGACAGACAGCCATTCAAAACGATTACATCTACTTCCGGCTGGAAGCTACTATGACAGCTAAAGCCTTTGCTATTAAACTACTGGAGAGGATTCATCAGCATTTTGGGATGCAGTCCTTAAAGGTGAGAGGAACCGGCAGCGAGATTTTTTCCAGAGTTACCGACATTTTAGAGAATTACAATGATATCGTGATTGTAATTGATGAGATTGATTATGCTTTCAGATCTCAGAAGATATTGGGAAGTATTCGGGATATCGTTGATGAAACACTGACTACCATCGTTCTGGTAGGTATGACCGATGCTAAAAGCAAACTCTTAGCTCTGGATAGCCACTATTTTGATCGCTGCAATTTCTTCTGCGAATTCAAACCCATGACTAAAGATGATATCAAACTTCTTTGTGATGAGATCTGCGATGTTAAACTTACCGATCCGCTGGTGCAGCATTTATCAAAGAAAACCAAAGGTAATATCAGGAAACTGGTTAAATCCTTATACTCCATTGAGGATATAGCCAAGCAGAGAAACCTGACCACCATATCGCCTGAACACATGACAATGAGGAACTAAGATGAGATTATCCCAAACCAAGAAAGTAAAAAACTTTATAGATTTCTACGGCAAACCCTTCACCATTGATAATGTAACCGGAGAGACAGGTCTTACGCATATCCAGGCTCGCAAAGTTGTAGCCAAGCTGATGCATCTGGGTATGGTCAAAATTATCGCTACCGAAGGCAAACGCAGAATATATCTGAAGAATAAAGACTATGTTGAGAAAAATCCCATGAACAATTATGGTTATGAGATTGATTTTATTAAAGAGTTATCACGTCTTATCAAAACAGGTAACTATCACAGCCAGAGACAATTGGAAATGAAAATCGATGCAGAGAGAGGGAAGATATCACGCTATCTGGTAGCAATGGCATCTATTGGTATGATTACTATCGAAAACGATTATTACAAATTTAAAGCGGAGAAGGATTACCTGCTGGTCGGCAGCAAGGTAGATAAAGACATATTATTAAAATTCCGAGAAAAAAACAGAGCAGAAAGAGAGGTGAACATGGCAAGAAAGGAAAAGGTTTTAAAAGACGCATCAGGTCGAGAGTATCCTGCAAAGATTCTCGATCCTCAAATTGTAAAGCGGGATACACTGGTTAGTAGGGTAATGAGCAGAGCAGAACGTCTGCATGATAAAATAACCTATGAGAAACAGAAGTTAGCTGCTGATATCGACAAATATCTGCAGAAGACAGCAGAGCAGTATGGCGAGAATTGGAAAGGCAATGCGGAGCTGGTTTCCTTTGATGGTAAATACAAAGTGGAAGTCCGCAACCGAGAGAGAATTGAATTTGATGAGAAGCTGCAGGTAGCCAAGCAGAAAATTGATGAATGCCTCAAACGCTGGACAGAGGATTCCAACGTAAACCTGCAAGCTGTGATCAATGAAGCTTTCCAAGTAGATAAAAAAGGCGAGATAGCCAAACACAGAATCCTCGCCCTGAGAAAATACAACATCAAAGACAAAAACTGGAAACAGGCAATGGACATTATTGATGAAGCGATTCAGGTGACTTCCACCAAGCAGTATATAGCCTTCTACAAACGCAAATCACCTAACAAGCCATTTGAGCTGATCTCACTGAATTTCAGCGCAATATAGCTGTTAAGGGAAAATAATAATGAACTCCGAGTTTCCGGAGTGTTTCTCTTTGCGCTAAGGGAATATCATTGGCATACGTGGGCATCACTGTTTGACGCTGATGCCCATTTGCTTTATCTGAATACAGGAGAAGAAGAAAGATGCAGGTTTTTAATGAACAAAGATGCTACACACCACAGAGAGTTTCTGAAATACTCTCG
>JAIPJH010000057.1 GCA_021734245.1 Candidatus Cloacimonadota bacterium
ATGGTTTTACACTCTCACTTCTCAACTCTCATTTCTCATCTTCCCAAAGTCTCAAAGTCTCAAAGTCCCGAAGGTCCCGGCGTAGCTTTTTTTACTTCTCTTTCATCAGCGAAGCCGGATTGCTGGTTGTCATGGTTGTCATGGTTGTCGTTGTTGTTATGGTTTTACACTCTCACTTCTCAACTCTCATTTCTCATCTTCCCAAAGTCTCAAAGTCTCAAAGTCCCGAAGGTCCCGGCGTAGCTTTTTTTTAATTCTCTAGCATCAGTGAAGCCGGATTGCTGGTTGTCATGGTTGTCGTTGTTGTTATGGTTTTACACTCTCACTTCTCAACTCTCATTTCTCATCTTCCCAAAGTCTCAAAGTCTCAAAGTCCCGAAGGTCCCGGCGTAGCTTTTTTTACTTCTCTTTCATCAGCGAAGCCGGATTACTCGCTTCCTCGCATCAACGCTTCAACTCTTTCCACTACAGATTCAGCATCAAGCTTACAGGCTTTAAAGACATCGCTGCTGCTTCCAGAGAAAGCATAATCTTCCACACCAAATTTGTGGAATTTACAAGTAAGCCCCAATTGCATGAGTTTATCTGCTATGCTGTTTCCCAACCCGGTATGAACGTTGTGATCTTCGTAATTAAAAACGGTTCCGGTATTTGCTGCTTTTTTCAATGCTTCTTCATCCAGATCGACAGGGCAGGAGACGTTCCAAAGTTGAATTGAAATTCCTTTTTCTGCCAGTTTTTTTACTGCCTGCACAGCACGTCCGGTTACAGTTCCCATCACAAACATGGCAGCATCTTTTCCGTCTCGCAGCAGATCAGCTTTGCCATATTCGAATTTATAATTTTCATCAAAGAAAATGTTTCCATTTTTCTTTTTAATTATTTCCAATTTTGAACGACCCATTGGAACCAGGAAGTTTCCATATTTTTTTGAAATATAACGAATTACCCGATCCGTCTGGTTAGGATCAGCAGGAATTATCGTGCAGAAATGATAAAGGTTTTTCATCAATCCCAGATAATCGATACATTGATGAGTTTTACCATCTTCACCCACATCCAATCCAACATGAGTTGTAATCACTTTCAGGTTTGTATTATTTATATCGCTCAAGCGATGCTGGTTATAGGTTTCATCCACACCGAAAACACCAAAATCTGCCCAATAAGTTTGGATTCTTTCTTTGGAAAGAGCTGCAGCTGTAACTGCTGTGTTGTGTTCCATAATTCCACCCTGGAAAAATCTGTACGGCATCTCTTTTTCGAAAGATTTGGTTTTTACACTGCCCTGCAGATCGCAGTCAAAAACTGCCATTTCTGCATCAGAATTGAGTTTGGCAATATCAGCTAAAGCATTTCCCCAGGCAGAACGGTTATCTGTTTTATCTTTGTAAATTACTGGATTTCCCAAATTGAGATCGAAATCTTTCTGCTGATTTTGTGAATGTTCTTTGGCAATAAATTTTGATCGCAATTCTTTATATTTTTCCAGGTTATTTTCCTGATCTAATTCTTTGAGAGCAGCTACAAGTTCTGCTTCGTTGATCGGAGCACCATGATATTGATGTTTATCTTCCATAAAACTGACATCTTTTCCCATGGTTGTGTTTGCCAAGATAAGTGTTGGAACATCATTTTCCACAGCATCCAGGATTGCGTTTCTGATTTCCACCAGATCGTGTCCGTCGATCTCGATAACTTCCCAGCCGTCAGCCAGATAGCAATCCAGAATATTATTCGGCATCACGTCATCGATATTTCCGCTGATCTGAAGTTTGTTAAGATCAATGAAAGCGGTCAGGTTGTTCAATTTATATTTTAAAGCGAATTTACGAGCTTCGGAGAGCTGACCTTTTTGCTGTTCTCCATCTCCCATCAGCACAAAGACGTGATTATCATTTTTTTTAATTTGGGAAGCCAAAGCAAATCCACAACCTGCCGAAAGACCTTGTCCCAGATTTCCGCTGGCCCATTCCACGCCCGGAACATCCGGTTCCACGTGACCTTCGAAAATGCTTCCAGCCAATCGGAATTGAGAAATTGCGTCATCGATATCGAAAAAGCCAACTGCTGCTAAAGTCGAATAAACAGCTGGAGAAACATGACCGGCACTCATCACGACTTTATCTCGTTTTGCCCAATGCGGATTGTTGGGATCAACATCGATCATGTGATACAAAGTCAGCAGAAAATCTATCATAGACATCGAGCCACCCGGATGACCGGATTTTGCCAATGTGGTCATTTTTAGAATTGCTCCACGAGCAGCTTTTGCTTCTTCCTGGATTTCTTTCAACTTTTCGATGGAAAGCATTGCTTTTTCCAAATTCATTTTGTTTCTCCTAAAATTCACTTATTTTTACAGGCAAAAAATAATCATTTCCCAAATACGTAAAGCTAAAATTATGAAATGAAAATTTGAACCGAAATTCAAAAAAAAGCTTTACAAAGAAAAGAAGAAAATCCAAAAAACAAATTTAGAAGAAAAGGAGTTAATTATGAAAAAACTATTTTTTACGATTTTGATGTTAGGATTAATATATTTGGTAGCAGCTCAAGACAGTTTCGAAGATTTCAAGCAGCAGGAGGAAGCTTCCAGAGAACAATATATGCAGGAACAAGCGCAGGCAGAAGCAAATTATTACAACCAGCAGGATTCGCTTTTTACGCAATACAAAGAAGAGATTGAAAGATTGTGGAACGAGTTCAAAGAATCTACTCCCAAAGAATGGGTAAGCTACAATTCAGATTTCAGCGGAAGAAGTTCGGTAGATTTTGAGGAAGACCAAATTCAGGTAGAAGCTGTCTTGGAGCAGGAAGAAACACCCGATCAACCTCAACAGGAAGAAAAAGCAAAAGAGATCATCAAAGAGCAGGTGAAATCGATTCTGGAAGAAAAGGATAAAATCACAAATAAACCAATTTTGAAGGATCAAGTTACTACTTCCAACAATGAAGTTATCGAAGAAGATGAGATAGAAAAAGCTGCAGAAGAAATTGTGGAAGAAACTAAAGTAACGACCTTCAAAAATAAAGACGGAAAAACAATGGTAAAATACCAGATAAATTTGAGTTTGGTGCCGAACCATCTGAAAAAGCGCATCGAAGGATACAGACCGACAATAGAAAAATTGTGCAAAAAATATGATGTCGATAAAAGCCTTGCTCTGGCCATAATTCACTCCGAATCCTATTTCAATCCTAAAGCTTATAATCGTTTTGGAAATGCTTATGGTATGATGCAGATCGTTCCAAAATACGCTGGATTGACTATGAATAATTATATTTACAAAAGAAACCAACCACCAACATCAGATCAACTTTTCAATCCTGAAATAAATCTGGAAATGGGAATCGGTTATTTACGTTGGCTGGCAGATAATAAATGGGATAAAGTTGCGAATAAAACGAATCGAATGTATTGCGTTATTAGTAGTTACAATGGTGGCCCCGGCTCTATTTACAAAGCGATGACAGGTAGAATGACTAAGATCGGAGATAAATGGGAGCCAATGTTTGTAGATTTGAGTACAATAGACAGCAGAGAACTATTCAACAAACTGAAACGTGAAATTCCTTTTGAAGAAACCAGAAAATACATCGTTACTGTTACAGATAATATGAATAAATTTTATAGTGATTGATCGTTAAATTAAAATCTTAGGTTTTGTTCGTATAAAATCTCTGAATATATAATTCAGGAATTGTTGAGTTAAATTCATTATCGATGAAATCCTAATCTCTTTATCCTTATATATGCAAAACATTTGACAATGAAACCGACCTAAAAAGCATTGTCCAATCTTGAAGGTGAAAGTTATGATAAAGTTTTTAAAAGATAAATTATTTGGCAGCAGGCAGGAGAGGGAAATTAAAAAATTCGCTCCTGTTGTGGAAGATATCAATAGTGTTTATGAATCTCTTGAATCTAAATCTGATGATGAATTGCGAAATAGAATAACCGAGATTCGCCAGGAAATCCGTAATGAGCTTACTCCCAGAGAAAAGGAATTGGAAGAAGCTTATCAGAGATATCAAACCGAAGCGAATGACAATAGAAAGATCTCGATCGGAAATGAAATAGACAAACTTGAAAAAGATCTGAAAGAGCTCAATCAGAGTCTTCTCGATGATAATATGACGGAAGTTTTCGCCATAGTTAAAGATACCTGCCGCCGCTTACTTGGCCATGAATATGAAGTTCGCGATAATATAGCCAAATGGGAAATGGTTCCGTTTGATGTTCAGCTGATAGGTGCGATCGTGCTGCATAAAGGCATTATTGCAGAGATGGCAACCGGAGAAGGAAAAACTCTGGTAGCCACAATGCCGCTATTTTTGAACGCACTTTTAGGTCATGGAGCGCATCTTATCACGGTTAACGATTATCTGGCTCAACGTGACTCGGAATGGATGAGTCCGATCTTTGAATTTCATGGTTTGGAAGTTGGTGTAATCACAACAGGAATGGATAATTCCGATCGAAAAGAAGCTTACGAAAAAGATATAACTTATGGAACCAATAGTGAATTTGGTTTCGATTATCTGCGCGATAATATGGCTGTGAATGCCAGACAACTTGTACAGAGAAAACATCAATATGCAATTGTAGATGAGGTTGATAGTGTTCTTATCGATGAAGCCAGAACTCCGCTTATTATCAGTGGTCCTGTGCAGGAAAGTAAGAATTTCTTCAGCGAACTGAAACCAGTCATTCAAAAACTTTCTCATGCGCAAAATACGCTGGTGATGCGTTATCTGCGTGAAGTGAAGCAGGAATTGGCAAAAGAAGAATATGATGCCGATGAAGTAGGAAGAAGATTGCTTCTCATTCAGCGTGCAGCTCCCAAAAATAAATCTTTCATGAAGATGATGAAAGAACCTGAATTGAAAAAACTGGTAACAGATTTTGAAGGTTATTATCTGCGAGATAAAAAGATGCATGAGATTGATGCGGAGCTCTTTTATACAGTAGAAGAAAAACAGAACAGTGTGGAACTCAGCGAAAAAGGAAATGAATTCATCGCTGACAAAGAGCCAGATCTTTTCGTGATGGAGCAGCTGGATGACTTGATCGAAGCTGTTGATAATGACGAATCACTTTCTTATGAGCAGAAAATTAAAAAGAAAGATGAAGAAACAAATCGCTTCATGGATAAAAGCGAGAAACTTCACAATATAAAACAGCTTCTTCGTGCTTACAATTTATTTGAGAAAGAAAAAGATTATGTGGTTGTGGAAAATAAAGTGATGATCGTAGATCAATTTACCGGTAGAATGATGCCGGGTCGCCGTTTCAGCGATGGTTTGCATCAAGCGCTGGAAGCTAAAGAAAATGCTACGATAGAAGATGCAACGCAAACCTTTGCGACAATTACACTTCAGAATTATTTTAGAATGTATGAAAAGCTGGCTGGAATGACTGGAACAGCGGTTACGGAAGAAGGCGAATTTCAAGAGATTTATGATCTTTCTGTGCTGGAAATCCCCACAAATCTACCCATTACTCGTATCGATCATGATGATAAAATTTACCTGACTAAAAACGAGAAATATAAAGCGATCATTGACGAAATTGAATATTGGCACAAACATCAGAAACCTGTTTTGGTGGGAACGGTTACAGTGGAAGTTTCTGAAACTTTGAGCCGTCTTTTGCGTCGCAGGAATATTCATCACAACGTACTGAATGCCAAACTACACGAGAAAGAAGCTGAGATCGTTAAATTTGCCGGAGCTCCAGGTTCTGTAACGATTGCCACAAATATGGCTGGTCGTGGAACTGACATCAAATTGGGATCTGGTGTCGTCAGCAAAAAGAAAGAAGAATATCTTGATTTGGATAAAAAGGTTTCGGAAGAATTTCCTTATGGTTTACCACAGGATGGATTACACGTGATCGGAACAGAAAGACATGAAAGTCGTCGAATTGACCGTCAGCTGCGTGGTCGTAGTGGTCGTCAGGGTGATCCCGGAACATCAAGATTTTACCTTTCATTGGAAGATGATCTGATGCGTCTTTTCGGTTCGGAACGGATTGGACCGATGATGATGAAATTTGGTTTGCAGGAAGGTGAAGCTATCACTCATCCCTGGATGACAAAAACCGTGGAGACAGCTCAAAAAAGAGTGGAAAACTACAACTTTGAAAGCCGAAAGCAATTGCTTAAGTATGATGAAGTAATGAATCAGCAGCGCGAAGTTATCTACAAATATCGCCGAAATGTTCTAAAAGGTTATGACCTGAAGAACGAAATCATCGAAATGATCAAAGATTCGGTTTATGAGATGATCCTGGAAGTTATCGGAGAAGAACGTTACTCCGAAAACTGGCAGCTTGATGAAATCGTAAAATGGCTGGCCAGAAATTTTAATATCAGCATCGATGTAGAGGATATCTATTCCGATCATCTAACTTTTGAAATGCTTCAGGAAATGGTCGAAGATCTCGTTATAAAATCCTACGAAGAAAGAGAACAACAACTAACTTCCGAACAAATGAGAGAGATTGAACGACGTGTCCTGCTTTCTGTTGTTGATGAATTATGGCGAGATCATCTGCGAGAAATGGACCTTCTGAAAGAGGGAATAGGTTTCAGAGCCTATGCTCAGAAAGATCCACTAATAGAATACAAAAAAGAAGCTTTCATTTTATTCGAAACTCTGGTTGCAAATATAAACAGGCAAGTTTCCAGGAAAGTATTCACCACGTATATTGTGTCACCAGAGAATATCGAAGACTTCCTGAGAATGGCAAAGCAGCGACATGAAGCCAGCTCTGCTTTCGATCAACCGCAACCACAAGCTCCGAGACCAATGCCAAATAAAGGCGAACCACCCAAACTGAAACCTAGAAAAGTGGAACAAAAAGTAGGAAGAAATGATCCCTGTACGTGTGGAAGTGGAAAAAAATATAAAAAATGTTGTGGTAAAATTGTATAATAAATTTATTTTGTTCTCAAGTCGCACAGATCTCAAATTGCATTACATGATTTGTTCGATAAATATAAAATGAGGTAATAATGTCGCAAACACGTCTTGATGAAGTGATCGAAGTTGCACTGACTGACAAAGATTATAAAAAGAAATTGAAAGATCTTGGTATTTCCCAGGATGAATTGGAAAAATATATTGAAGAGATCATAAAGAAACCGGAACGCTCCTATCACAGGATTTTATCTGCAGAAGAAAAAAGAGCGATCACTCCTGATGCTTTTGGTTATCTGATGCATTTATTATTGATAAATTCAATTGAAAGTACCACATTGGAAAAGGTTATTACAATCTCTATGCAATTACATGTTTTTCTAAAAAGAAAAATAAATAAAAATATGATGGATGAAATAATCAATTATCTAATATTTTCTGGTCAAAAGGACATTTCCATTAAAGAATTGATGGATATGTTTTATCTGGAAAATAATGATTATGGTTTCGACGAAGAAGTTAACTAAAAGGAAAAATAAAGAATGAGTAAAAATTTGATAATCGTAGAGTCGCCTGCCAAAGCAAAAACAATTGGAAAGTTTCTGCATAACAAATACAATATTAAAGCTTCGATGGGGCATGTGCGCGATCTTCCCAAAAATAATTTTGGTGTAAATACAGCAGATGATTTTGATGCGAAATACATCATAGATCCCAAAAAACGCAAAGTAATTACCGAACTGAAAAAAGCTGCCAAAGAAGCAGATGAAATCTTTCTGGCGAGTGACCATGACCGTGAAGGAGAAGCTATTGCCTGGCATCTGGTTCAAGTGCTGAAAAAAGAGATATCAGAAAAACCTGTGCACCGAATCGTTTTTAACGAGATCACCAGAAATGCGATTCAGAAAGCAATGCAAAAACCAGGTACGATAGATGATAAAAAAGTGCAATCTCAACAAGCGCGACGTATTTTGGACAGGATCGTAGGCTACAATATAAGTCCGTTACTCTGGAAGATCATCACCAAAAATTTGAGTGCAGGCAGAGTGCAGTCTGTTGCACTACGCATAGTTTGTGAAAGAGAAGAAGAAATTATAAAATTCATTCCCAAGGAATATTGGAATATTGAAGCTATTCTATTCCGCGATCAACTGGAAGCTTTCAAAGCATCACTGCAGAAATTCAAAGGTAAGAAAGCAAAATTGAATGATAAAACATCTACAGATGAAGTTCTGCAAAACATAAAAGACAAACAATTTATAATTTCTAAAATAAAAGAATCAACACGTAAGATCCATCCTTCACCACCTTATATCACCAGCACATTGCAGCAGGATGCAGCAAGACTTTTGAGATTCTCTGCCAAAAGAACAATGCAGGTTGCTCAACAACTTTATGAAGGAATAGATCTGGATGGCGATACAGTTGGTTTGATAACTTATATGAGAACGGATTCGCTGCGAATAGCCAATGAAGCATTAAAATCTTGTAGAGCATTGGTAAAAGAACGTTACGGAGAAAAGAAACTTCATTCCAAAACTCGAGTTTACAAAACGAAAAGTAGTGCTCAAGATGCTCACGAAGCGATTCGAGCTACAAATCCATTTCATACTCCGGAATCGATCTCTAAATTCCTGAATAAAGATCAGATGAAACTTTACACGCTTATCTGGCAGAAATTCGTAGCAACTCAAATGATACCTGTAACTTTGAAATCAAAAAATCTGACAATAGAGATCGGTGATGCTGAATTTGGAGCAACAGGAAGCACAATAATTGAAAATGGATTTCTGGATGCTTTTCCTCACACCAGAGTTATCTTAGGAGAGAAGATCGATAAAGGTTATGCTGAAAAAGATGTTCTGGAATGTAAAAATCTGGATGCTATTCAGCAGTTTACCAAACCACCTTCCCGTTTTACCGAAGCTGCACTCATCAAAGAACTAGAATCTCTTGGAATTGGCAGGCCTTCTACTTATGCTACTATCACAAATACCATCCAGGTAAGAAAATACGTTTTTCTAAAAGAACGTAAATTCCATCCAACTGAACTGGGTTTGACTGTGAACAAATTCCTGGTTTCCAACTTTTCTGAATTCTTTAACGTAAAGTTTACAGCTGAAATGGAAGAGTGTCTGGATAAGATCGAATACGGAGAAGTTGATAAGGTTGAACTGCTTCGATCTTATTACAACTCGGTAAATGATTCGATTAAAAAAGTCGATTTTAAAGATGCCAAAAAAGAAGTGAGTGAAGAAACAGATATAGATTGTGATAAGTGTGGAAATAAAATGCATCTTAAATGGGGAAAGAACGGTCAGTTCCTGGCTTGTTCCAATTTTCCAGAATGTAAAAATATTAAGAATTTCACAAGAAATGACAATGGCAAGATCGAAATAGTGGAACCAGAAAAGATCGATGAAAAATGCCCGAAATGCGGGGGAGAGCTTATGCAGCGTTCCGGCAAGTACGGTGATTTTATTTCATGTTCCAACTTTCCAAAATGTAAATTTACCAAACCAATAACTCTCGGCATTAAATGCCCCGATTGTGAAGATGGTGAAATTACAGAAAAGAAAAATAAAAAAGGTAGATATTTCTATTCCTGCACGAATTACCCGAAATGCAAATTTATAACTAATTCCAAACCGGTTGATCTATCCTGTCCTTCTTGTGGAAATTACTATTTGGAAGAAAAAAATAACAAGAAAAAAGGTTCTTATAAAAAATGCCCGAAATGCGGGGAAGAAGTTTATTGATCGGATAAGATAAATGCATTTTATTGAAAGTGTCGGAAGCAGTTTTCAGAATATTTTTACTCACAAGCTGCGTTCATCATTAACTTTGCTGGGAATTGTGATCGGAGTTTTCGCTGTTGTTACTATGTTTTCCAGCGTTTATGGTTTAAAGCAGCTTATTACTGAAAAAATGGCAGATATGGGATGGAATAATTCGCTTATCATCTATCCCAGCAGTGGAGAAGAATCAGGACGTTCACGCCGAAGATTCCGTTTCCGTTATATTCGCCGAGAAGCAAAACCACTTACCTTTTCCGATTATGAAATGCTGAAAAGTGAGACAAGATCAAAATCAATTTATGGATACATAAATTCTTACGATAAATTTTATTATAATGAGATAGAAGGCAGAGTTCGCATAAGTGCTACAAATAATGAATTCTTTCAAAACAAAACCTATGTTTTACAGAAAGGACGTTTCTTTAATACATTTGAAGAAAGAAATGCAGTAAAGGTTTGTATTATCGGATATTATTTTGCCGATCGTTATTTCAAGCAGGATGATCCAATCGATAAAATGATCACAGTCGGTGAAAATCGCTATAAAATCATTGGAATTCTGGCAGAAGATATTTTAAACAAAGATGGAATGGATTTTAATCGCTGGGAAAGATATCATGATCTCAGGTCGGTTTATATTCCACTCTCCACAGGATCGATGTATTTAAGAAATGATAATGCGATAGATTATATTTATATTCAGGCTTATGATGGAAAATCGTTCTGGAAATTGAAGACACAGGTTACCCAGAAACTTCTGGCAAAGCACAAAATGACACGTGATTTCACCTTCAACGACGTGGGAGCATTGATGTATCAGATCACCAACGAAATAGGCGAAATGATGAAAAAATGGAATATCACCTTATCTGCCATAGCTTCTATCTCGCTGATCGTGGGTGGAATCGGACTTTTCAGTACATTGCTGATTTCTATAAATGAAAGAATGATGGAAATCGGAATACGAAAAAGTATTGGCGCTACTAATCTGGATATTCTCTTTCTTTTTTTGATGGAATCAATTATTTTAGCATTGTTGGGAAGTTTTGTTGGAATAGCAATTTCTACTGTGGTAGTTCAGATAATTGCCAAAGCGATCAATTTCAGTTTTCCAATTCCGATCGAAGGAGTATTGTTAGGGCTTGGTTTTGCGTTTGGAATCGGTTTACTTTCAGGATTGTATCCATCTATAAAAGCTTCTAAGATCGATCCTATTAAAGCAATTTATTATTTTGAATAAAAAATTATTTAGCTGAAACTACGCAATTCTTACCAGCATTCTTACCTTTGTACATTGCTTCATCGGAACTTTTGATGCAGGATCTGATTTCTTCTGGAACGTTGTAAACATTAACTCCCAGAGTCATCGTTATCTTAATTTCATGTTTTCCAAAAATAAAGGGAGTTTCTGCGATTGTTTTTCGTAATTTTTCTGCTAGAAGTTGACCACCTTCCAGATCGGTTTCGGGCAGCAGCATTAGAAATTCTTCGCCACCCCAGCGTCCGATTATATCCTGCTTTCTCATCGATGAACGCATCAAATGAGCTACAGACTGCAAAACAAAATCACCAGCATCATGGCCATATTTATCATTAACGATTTTAAAATCATCGATGTCTGACATTACAATTACAAAAGGTTTTCCATTTCTGCTAAAACGTCGTTTTTCCTGATCGATCTTTTCAATCATGTCTCGACGATTAGAAATTCTTGTAAGTGGATCAGTTCTGGCAATTTGCTCAAGTTTATAATTAGCTGAATTGAGTTCCTGATTCGTAAATTCCAGTTTTTTATTTGTTTTTTGAACAAGATGCCATTGACGATAACTTGTTACAGCAAAGATGATTACCAAAACAAGAATGATCAAATAATATTTTTGAATGTTTTCTTGATTTTGCAGAAGAAGTTGTTTATTTGCCAGCTCCAATTCCTGATGTTCTCTTTTTTGAAGCATCTCCAGCAGTTGATTTCGAATAACCTGATATTTGGTTTCAGCATCAATTATCGAATCAGCACCTATAAATTCATTGTGAAGCCTGGGTTTTTGCATCAATATCTCATTGAACAAGGTTAGATATGAACCCGCTTTTTCATAATCTTTGCAGAATGAATATGCCGTTGCTATATTGTAATAAGCAAGAATCAATTTATTATCATCATTACATTCAACAGCTTTTTCCAAGGCAAGTTCAGCATAATCAAGACTTTTCTTAAAATCTGTAAAATACAATTGAACGGAAAGGTTGTAAAGGAAATCGAACTGGTCTTCTATAGATAAGAATTTGATCTGTTCTTCAATATTTTCCGTGCTAAATAAAGAACTGAATAAAATACAAAAAAATAACAAGGCAAAGACATATCTTTGCATGTGTACAAACTCCCCCGTTAAAAAAATTAGAACTAAATAATTTCTAAAATTCTTTTGATCCCGGTTTCTAATAAATCAGATTCTATACCATAGTTAAGACGAATCCAATTTTCACCATTCCTTCCAAATACTGAACCCGGTATCACAATCACTTTTTGCTGCAAAATTTTCTCTATAATTTCAATATCATTTTTTACTTGTACAAAAAAGTAAGGATGGCATTTGTTTGGCAATAAATAATTTGCGGGAAAATATTTCTGCACAATTTTTCGATTATCTGCTAATCGATTAAGGATACTCTCTAAAACGATTTTGCCATCAGGTGAGAAAGCAGAAATGGCCAATTTTTGTGCTAAAGTATTTGCACAAGTACAAATATATTGATGAACTTTTATAATTGGTTCTATCAATTCTGATGAAGCAGAAGCGACCCAACCTAAACGCCAGCCAGACATGCCGTGAGACTTGGAAAGACTGCTTATGGAAAGTGAATTTGGATTTATTTCCAAAATCGATTGCGGTTTGTCTTCAATATAAAGTTCTCTATAAACTTCATCCACGCTCAAAAGAATATTTCTTTCATTACATAATTCAGATATTTGTTTCAGATCGTGAGATGAATAAGCTGTGCCAGTGGGATTGATTGGATTATTCAGTAAGACAATTTTTGTTTTTTTTGTGATCTTTGATTTAAATTCATTCAAATCAAAATGAAAATCATCAGGATCGAGTTTGAAACTGACTGGTTTTGCTTTCAGCATTCTAATAATGGTTTTATAAGCCACAAATCCGGGATCGGCTATCAGAACTTCATCACCGGGATTAAGATAAGCAAAAAGCGAAGCAAAAATAGCTTCCTCTGCACCTGCTGTGATGCAGACATTTTCCTTGAAATATAAATCGTAATATTTAGATATTTTTTCCCTGAGTTCAAGAATTCCGGCATTTGTTGTATAGAAAAGGTTTTCGTTTTCTATAATTTGTTCAGCTTTTCGTTTTAATGAATCGTGAAGTGGGAATTGGATTTCTCCCAGACCAAGATTTATCGCATCCTTGGGTGCAGAATTCATAATCTGCCGAATTTTGGAGATCTTCAGAAATTCAAGATGCTGAGCAAAAGAGATGTTTTTCATCTCAGATCAGCTTCCAGGGTTACGGATGCAGATGTTTTTTCATCTCGATATTTTATAATTATCGGACAATAAACGGAAAATTCGGGATTAGATTTCAACGGTCTATTTCCCGAAACAACCACAGCATTTTGGGGAATTATTACAGGTTCATTATTCTTCTTTTTCAGATAAGTTTTATTAACTGCATCATAAACTGGAGTTCCAGCTGTGATGATAACTCCAGCAGCAATAATGGCACTTTGCTGAACAATAACACCTTCATAAACACCGCAATTTCCACCTACAAAAACCTCATCCTCGATTATCACAGGATTTGCATTGATCGGCTCCAAAACTCCACCAATTTGCGCTGCAGCACTCAGATGAACATTTTTGCCAATTTGAGCACAGGTTCCTACTAAAGCATGCGAATCGATCATACTGCCTTCATCCACATAGGCACCTACATTCACGTACATCGGCGGCATCATGATGACACTTGATGCAATATAAGCACCTTCTCGCACAGCAGATCCTCCGGGAACAAGACGAAGATTATCTCTATTTGTAAGATCCTGTACAGGATAAGTGTCTTTATCAAGGAATTTTCCCATCTTAACGATCTTTCCCATTCTAAAACCGGCAAGAATTCCCTGTTTTACCCAATCGTTTGTTTGCCAGCGATCTCCAACTTTTTCAGCCGATCGGATTCGACCAAGATTCAGTTGTTCACGAAATTCATAAAAACATTGAAAATCACATTCTTGGAATTCAGTTTTTTTTGCTAATTCAATTATATTATCTTTTAAGCTCATAATTCCTTACCCAAAATTTGCTAATATTACTTCGATTTGAGATCTTAATTCTAACAGAAAATCTGTAGCAGTTTTATAAATGATACTATGATCAACGCCAAAATAATTATGTATTAAAATATCTCTCATACCACTCATTTCACGCCAGGGTATTTCGGGATATTTTTCTCTAATTTCAGCAGGAATACTCTTTGTAGCTTCTCCAATTATTTCAAAATTACGAACAACAGCATCTACAGTTTTGTCATCTATTATAAACTGATCCAAAGATAACTCATTCATATAATTTTGAATTTTATCAATAGAATTTAAAATATCCTCTACAAACAATTTATAATCGCGTTTCATATTAATTCGGCTTGTTGAAGTATGGAATTTTTAATTCTACTTTTCAAAGCATTTTCCATAACCAGATCTACTTTTATATTCAATAAATCTGAAAGGTAATTTTGTAATTTTATAAAATGTATAAGATCAATAGTATCTGAAAATGATACAAGAATATCAAGATCACTATTCTCAGTAGCTGTATTATTCAAATATGAACCAAATAATTTCAAATGATCAACTTTATATTCATCTTGAAATTTTGGTATATTGGATTTCAAAATCGATTTAATACTTTCTAAATCTTTCATATTTCCTCAAATTTCATATCAACGTAAACTATTATCTACAAATTATAAATCTCGTCAAATCAATATTTTCACATCATTTACTTCAAAACCTTTTTCAGAAATTTCCCGGTAAATGAGTTTTTATTTCCCGCAACTTCTTCCGGCGTTCCTGCAGCAACGATCTTACCACCGTTATCACCGCCTTCTGGGCCGAGATCAATAATGTGATCTGCACACTTTATTACATCCAGATTATGTTCGATTACAACAATCGTATTTCCAAGAGCTGCAAGTTTTTGTAATACTTTCAGAAGCTTTTTAATATCGTCAAAATGCAGACCTGTAGTAGGTTCATCCAAGATATACAGAGTTTTTCCTGTGCTTGTTTTACTGAGCTCGCGTGAAAGTTTGATCCGTTGTGCTTCTCCACCGGAAAGCGTAGTGGAGGCCTGCCCGAGTTTTATGTAATCCAATCCAACTTCCTGCAGAGTTAGTAGTTTTTTCTTTATTTTAGGAATTTTATCAAAAACTTCCAAGGCTTCCTGAACATCCAAGTTAAGAATATCGGAAATGCTGTAACCTTTAAATTTTACTGCCAGAGTTTCTTTATTGTAACGCAAACCTTTACAAGTTTCGCAAGTTACAAAAATATCTGGTAAAAAATGCATTTCGATTTGTCGAACTCCTGCACCACCACAAGATTCACAGCGTCCACCTTTCACGTTGAAAGAGAATCTTCCCGGATTATAACCTCTCAATTTTGAAGCCGGCAGATTTGAGAACAGTTGTCTGATCGGGTCGAAAAGTTTTATGTAGGTGGCAGGATTGGAACGTGGTGTTCTGCCGATCGGCTGCTGATCGATATTAATGACTTTATCAAAATTCTCCAGTCCTTCGATCGATTTGTGAGCTCCAACTTTTACGTTTGATTTGTTCAGCAATTTTGCAGTTGCTGGATATAAAATCTGATTGATAAGCGAACTTTTTCCTGAGCCGGAAACTCCTGTAACACAATTAAACAAGCCAACCGGAATTTCTACATCGATATTTTTAAGGTTATTTTGGCCAGCTCCCTCAATTTTCAAAATTCTAAAATCTGCTTTCTGCCTGGATTCTGGAACATCAATTTTCAGTTTTCCCGAAAGATATTTTCCTGTTAATGAATTCTTATCTTGAATGATTCCTTTCAAATCACCCTGGTAAATGATTTCCCCACCGTAAATTCCCGCTCGTGGTCCAAAATCAACGATCTGATCGGCTGTTCGTATCATCTCCTCATCATGTTCCACTACGATAACTGTGTTGCCCAGATCGCGTAAATGGAGCAGCATATTGATAAGCCGTTTGTTGTCTCGCTGATGCAAGCCGATACTCGGTTCATCCAGAATGTACATTACACCAACTAAACTGCTGCCGATCTGACTTGCTAACCGAATTCTCTGTGATTCACCACCGGAAAGCGTGGGAGCGCTGCGCTCCAAACTGAGATAATGCAAACCCACATTTACAAGAAAAGAAAGTCTGTTATTGATTTCCTTCAGAACTTCTTCTGCAATTATTTTATCGTTACCCAGAAGTTCGATATTATGGAAGAAATTGATAGCTTCCGAAATGGACATTTTGGTAATTACATCGATAGTTTTGTCATTGATTTTTACAGCCAGACTTTCTTTTCGTAGTTTTTTTCCATCACAATCGGGGCATGGTTTATTGCCAATGAACTGCATGTAATATCTTCGCATATATTCGCTTTTTGTATCATTCATGCGTCTTCTCAGTGTAGGAATTACACCATTAAATTTGGAAAAGAAAGTACCATTTCCACTGAAAGTTTGCCATTCAAATTTTATTCTTCTGCCTTTCGAGCCGTGCAGGATCAATGCTTGTATTTGTTTTGGAAGTTCATTCCAGGGAGTTTGTAGTGAAAAATCATATTCATGTGAAATGGCTTTGAGTTTCTTTATCTGCCAGCTGGATTTCTTTTTGGAAAGATTTCCCCAGGGAACAACAGCTCCCTGCATTATGGAAAGTTTTTTATCGGGAACGATCAAATCAGGATCAAGTTCCATTGTTGTTCCTAATCCGTTGCAGGTTTTGCACATTCCCACAGGGCTGTTAAAAGAAAAATGCTGAGGAGATAATTGCGGATAACCGATACTGCACCGAGAACAAGAGTTAGATTCGGAAAGATTTTCTTCTCTCTTTTCATCCACATAATCGATTTTAATAAATCCATCGGTAAGCCTGAGTGCTGTTTCCACAGAATCGAAAAGACGACTGCGAATGCCTTCTTTTAATCCGATTCTATCCACAACGATCTCGATATTGTGTTTACTTTTTTTATCGAGTTTTATATCTTCCGAAAGATCGCGCATTTTTCCGTTTATCTTTACTCGAACAAATCCTTCCTTGCGAGCTTCCTCCAATTCTTCGATGTGTTCACCTTTTCTATTTTGAACTATCGGAGCTAAAACCTGTAATCTGGTCCCTGGCTTATTTTCCAGAATGTGATCCGTGAGCTGATCAACCGTTTGCGCACCAACCAGATCTCCGCAATTATAGCAATACTGTTTTCCAATACGGGCATACAGAACGCGCAGATAATCATAGATTTCGGTAACCGTTCCCACAGTAGAACGAGGATTTTTGCTGGCTGCTTTTTGTTCGATGGAAATGGCGGGAGATAAACCTTCGATATAATCTATCTTGGGCTTTTCCATCTGGCCCAGGAATTGTCTGGCATAAGCAGAAAGAGATTCTACATATCTTCTTTGTCCTTCCGCATAAAGCGTATCGAAAGCTAAAGATGATTTTCCTGAACCGGAAACGCCGGTTATAACAATAAGTTTATTGCGGGGAAGGCGAACATCAATGTTTTTTAGATTGTGCTCCTGAGCTCCTTTGATGTAAATTTCTGTTTTCATTTAATTATCTTGTTTCATTTCCTGCATGCGCTCGATAAAAGCTTTCACAGTTGTTGAATCTTGGTAGGGCATCACTTTGCTGAGAAGTTCGATACCTTTATCATATTCCTCTGCAAAAGCCGAAGCCTGGAAAATTGCTTGAACAAGTTCAGGATCTTTTCTATTGTAGAAAACAGAATTTTCCAGATACATAAAACCTTCATCCACATCACCATTTTCGATCAGTGTGAAAGCTGCTTCCAGATAGAGTTGAGAAAGTCCTTCATAAAATCTGGATTTATCGGAAATGAAATCGATTGCTTTTTCCATATATTTGATGGCAGTTGCATAATCTCTTTGGGAATGGGCAAATTGAGAAGTTCGCATGAAGGCAGCTCCATAATTGTTCAGAAGCCTTCTCATATTTCTGTCTTTGTAAACAGTTTCATCCATCACAGCTCGATAAGAATAAACAGAATCGATATTTGTGATCAGGCGTTCCATATCAAATTGATTCCTGCCTTTTGTAGAAACCAGACGATCCACCATTCCTTCATTTTGCAGATGATCTTCGAAGCCGACAGCATCAGGAGTGGTTACAGCAAAATAGATAGGACGTTTGCCGTAATTGTCTTTGATAATCTGAATTACCGCCAGATCTTTTACATAAAGTATCGATCCGCCTTTGATGGTGACCGTGAATTTATCTTCAGGCCGTACTCCTTTAATTGTTAGTCTTGTATCTTTGGGAACCTGTTTTGGATAAAGTACAGATTTTGGATTATCCTGACATTGATCGATATGCCAATCTGGAATGTTGAACTCAATTCCTTCATGATCGATAAGCTGATGAATGTACCAAGGGGTATTTAAAAGGCTCAGATTCGCTATAGAAACATCTTTGCGAATTCCAGAACATTGTTCATTCTTGAACTTCATGGCACGTTCAATATTCGCTTTTGTAACCTCTGTGGGATTTACAGAAGTCTGGTAAATGATATTCTCAACATCACTGGCAGTAGAATCATTGGAAGGTGGAATATATTCTATTGCAGCCGGATCGTAAACTGCCTGAGCATACCACACGGGAAATGTGTCATTGTCGCCATTGGTGAAAATAATGGCGTTTTCTTCCACGCTGTTTAAAATATTTTGTCCGTAATCCAAAGCGATGTATTCTCTGGAACGATCATGAATAAAGTATTGGGAGGAGAGATTTACCATGGGAAGCAGTAAAACTATAATTGCAACAGCAACTGTAGCAGCCTTGCTCTTTCTGCGAAAGTAATCGATCAATCCGATCGAACCGATAGCCATCCACACAGTCCAGAAATTATAAGCTGTGGTAAAGAAATAGTCACGTTCTCTTACTTCAGCATCAGAAAGATTTATAACGAAAACCATAGCAATGGAAGCCATGAACATAAATGAGAAGAAATAAGCAAAGGCATGTTTGTTCTTTTTATATTGGTAATATGCTCCACCGATTCCCAGGAATGTAACAATTAAATTTGATAAGAATTGAATAAACATTTGCGGAGTTTTAAGGAAATTGGAAATTATCTCTGCATTGAAGAACTGCCAGCTAAAATAAGTAAGAAATTGATCTTTCATCTGGTAGATGAAGGAAGCACGTCGAATGAACATGCTTACTACGCCGTATTGACGGCGCAAAACATAATCTGTAAAAAGTTTGATCGTGTGAGGATATCCTTCGTTGATAAATGGCCGGTGAGCTGAACGAACATATAGGAAGAAATGTGTACTCAATCCCACAAAAATAAAGAAAAGTGCCAACCACCAGACCTTTGGTGCAACTTTGTCTTTTAGATGATAAACCAATATTGCTGTTGCTCCGAGAAAAAACATGTATTTGGGAAGGTCAGGCAGATTAGATGATTTTCCAATATTTAAAAAGATAAGATAGATCACTATCAGTCCAGCTAAATAAAGACCTGTTCTTTTCCAGAAGCCAGAAGTTTTAATGGCGTCTTTTATCATCGGGTACACTACTATAAAAAGAATAGCCGGAGCAATTTGCAATGAAGTTTGATGAATTCCGAAACCCAAAAAGAAAATATATACGATCAGAAGAAGAATATTCTGGTGCGACATATCTTCAGAACGTTCTACCCAAATAAGCGTTAACCAAACAATCAAATTAATCGTGAAGGCTAATCCGGAATAAACTTCTGCTTCTATAGCATTATTCCAGAAAGTAAAAGAAAAAGCTGTGTAAATGGCTGCAATAAATCCAGCTATGTAAGCCAGATAAGATTCATTTTCATCTTTTAAACCCATCGTAACAAGTTTGGATGTAAAGAAATAGGTGAACATTACTGCAAATGCTGAAAAAAGGCAGGAAAGGAAATTCACAACTTGTGCATGAGGAATGCTGCCACTAAAAATACTAAAAAATCTTCCTAATAAAATATAGAAAGGATTTCCAGGAGGATGAGGAATTCCTAAAATACTACTGCATGTTATGTACTCTCCAGCATCCCAAAAAGAAAGTGAACGAGCCATCGTGAGATAATACACGACTAACGAAAATACAAAAGTCAGTATGCCAATAGTTAAATTAAGTTTTTTGTTTATAAGAGGTTGAGGTTTTAAATTCATTTCAACTCCAAATCAATTTTTATTTTGGTGAAAATCTGTTTTGTGAATAATTAGCGTCAAGAGTTTTTATTAAATAATCTTTTTGTGTATGAGCTCCCTCTAAAAAGTATCAAAAAAAAACCTTTTCAATAAATATGAATTTTTTCATATTGAATCCATAAATAAGTGAAAAAAGGTATTGGTAATGTTTCGAAAAAATAGCGACCATAAACAAATGGATATATT
>JAIPJH010000058.1 GCA_021734245.1 Candidatus Cloacimonadota bacterium
ATATAGAGAAGTTTTTCAGAGCTTGTTTTGCCCATTTCGGAGTTAAATTTGGGTTTTTCGATCCATTTTTGTTGAGCGTCAATAAAATTGAAGGTTGTGAAATGGTTAAACTAAAATCGAGTTTTTAGAGGGGACTCAAACTTAAATAAAAAAATAAATTCATACAACTTCCCCAGAGTTTTTAAATATAAATAAAATTTAAAAAATGGAATATGGATTTTCATGATGCGGATTTTGCAGTTCATGTTGTTTTCACTTTATCCAATATTCAAGAAATTCTGTGTAAACTATCAGTCAATACGACAGGTACTTAATTATTTGTAAGCAATTAACTAATATTTCTGTAAGCTATAGTTTCATTAGTTTTTGTAATTGTTTGCTAAATAAAGTATTACAGGAATGTGAATTGTTTGATTTTCAAAAAATAATTTTTTCTGTTAATTGATTTGAAAGAGCATATTTAATAATATCATATGTTGATTTCATATCCATTTTTTCTAAAATTCTGCTTCTGTATGTTGTTACGGTTTTGGGGCTTATGGAAAGTTCCTTGGCGATTTCACCAGTTTTCTTTCCTTTTGCAATAAGGCAGAATACCTGAAACTCTCTTTTGGTTAATGCTTCATGTTTGGCACCCTTGTCATTATCGATATTCAAAGCAATTTTTTCTGCCAGATCAATACTCAAATATTTTTCGCCAGCTCGTACTTTTTTTACAGCTTTTTCCAGTTCTTCTGCAGCACAAGATTTTGTAAGGTAGGCTTTTGCTCCCATCTTCAATGAATGGACTACATATTGTTTATCATCAAAAACGCTTAACATGATAATTTTTGATTTTGGTTTTATAGCTAATATCTGTTCAAGAGCTTTAAAGCCTCCTCCAAACGGCATGGAGATATCCAGCAAAATCAATTCATAATCATGTTTTTTGGCTTTCTTCAGGGCCTCTCTGGCATTATCCACTTCATCGATTAAAAAAGTTTTTGAAAAATCTTTGAGAATCTTTACGATTCCCTTTCTTACCACTGGATGATCGTCTGCAACTAAAATCCTGATCATAATAAATCCTTATAGTTATTAGAGTTATAATTCGGTAATCTGATCTCAATACGAGTACCTTTTGAACTTTTGTTTCCAATTACCATATTCCCATTCCAGGGTCGCAGTCTTTCTCTGATACCGATCAAACCAAGAGATTTTGAGCTGATGATTTTTTCAGTGGGAATGCCGACCCCGTTATCCTCAACAATCAGCAATAGATCATTTTTGCTGCAATTGAAATCGAAAGAGACATGATCAGCTTGAGAATGTCTTATTATATTTGTAAAAAGTTCGTTTATTATTCTGTAAATGTTTATGGAAAGTTCTTTATCCACAGAGAAATCTTCCGGTTGGAATGTATAATGACAAACAATATCGGAAAGCTCTGAGAAATTTGTTAAATAATCGATAATTGCTTCCTTTAAACCCAGATTATCAAGTATCGAAGGTCTCAATTTGCGGGAAATATTTCGTGCAATTTCAATTCCTTTATCTGTCATGGAGATCAAATTATCAATTTCCTCAATACAGATTTCATCAATATCGTCATGTTTTGATAATGAAGTCAGCTTTAATTTCATCAGAGTAAATAATTGTCCCAATCTATCATGGATATACCTGGATAATTTTTTCTTTTCTTCTTCAATACGGATATTTGTTTTTTCTGCTAATAGATGAAGTTCTTGATTGGCTTTTGCCAGTTTAGAAAATGTATTTTTGAACGATGTTTTATCAATGGCAATTTCACATCTCACATATTTTCCATCAGACCACTTGATCGCCCTGTCAATGCATTTATAATAGCGTTCATTTTTTTTATGATAAAAATCCCAAATATATGTTTTGCCGATGTTCTTGCCAAAGATTTTGTCATTTGTGCAAAAATCACAGGGTGAGTTTCTATTATGAAAAGCTTCATAACATTTCTGATTAACACAATTTCCGATGACTTCTTTTGTGGCACTATTATGATACTTTATTTTGTAGTCTATGGGATCAGAAATATATATAGGCTCATCGATGCTGTCAAAGATCGACAATAACTGCTCGTGTGCTTTGATCAGCTGTTGTTCTTTGTTTTTGAGCTCTATAATATCAACCATGAAACCCTCGAATCCTATGATTTCTGATTTTGAATAAACTGGTTGCACATAGTAATTATGATAGCCAACAGTACCATTTTTCAATAGTCTGTCAAATTCGCCAGTTAATGTTTCACCCAATAGTATTCTCTTTAACAGTTTTTCAACTTCTGCTGAGCTTTCATCAGTTACCAGGAAATCATACCTTTTTCCTTTGATTTCACTTAGTTTATATCCATGCATTTTTTCCCAGGCTGGATTGACATATTGTATTTTTCTGTCGATTGCTACAAAAAAATATCCGATAGGAGAATTATCGAGAATGCGCTGAAATCTCAGGGTTTTGTTTTTTAATTCTGTGTTCTTATTTTTTATAAAATACCGGATCAGTAAGAAAGTAAATATTAATTGCAAAATAATTACAAATAATAATGTATTCAAAAAATACTCCTTTCCCTCTCGCTTGATCTACCTTTTGGCAAGATCAATCTTCTTTCCAAGCTTTCCAAATTAATTCAAAGTAAAATTATGAGACTAAAAATTAAATCATTAAAAATGCTGTCAATAAGTCATTTACTTATTTTTTTGTAAGCAAACAACTTACAATATCGCAAAATTATATCTTTATGGTATAAGTTTCAGATTAAAAAATTTCGTTGTAATCGACTATGGAACATAAAAATATCGGGATTATAAAATTGTTTTGAATAAATTAATTTTTACAATTTTCGATAAAAATTTGTTAAAAATAAATTTTTGAAGATATTGTAAATAAAAGGATGTAATTATGAAAAAAGAAGACAAAATTGCCATTGCTGCCATCCCGATAGTTATTTTGATCGCACTCGGACTGGCCTGGGCTGGCAGTCAGCAGAGCGCAAGTTTTGCCGGTTTTCCCCTGTTTGGAATGGCGGTGGTATTGGCCTTTGCCATCAACTGGCTGGCTTTTATACCAGCTTTCATTTTTCAATCCGAAAAATTCTATGACCTGATCGGCAGTTTCAGCTATATCTCGATCATCATTCTGCTGTTTATCTTAAGTCCCATCAAAGATGTTCGAACAGTTATTGCAACAATTCTGGTGCTGATCTGGGCCGGCAGGCTGGGAACATTTCTGGTGCGGCGCATTCGTAAAGCCGGCAAAGATGGCAGGTTCGACGAGTTGAAACCGCATTTTTTCCGCTATTGGAATGCTTGGAATCTGCAGGGTTTGTGGGTTTCATTTACCTCGGCAGCTGCCTGGATTATATTAACCTCGCAAAGAAAAGTTGGATTTGATATTTTTGCTGTCATCGGAATTTTGATCTGGCTGCTTGGCTTTATCTTTGAAGTGACTGCCGATCTGCAGAAAAGCAAATTCAAAGCTGATCCTGCCAATAAAGGGAAATTCATCAATGTTGGTTTGTGGGCAAAATCCCGCCATCCTAACTATTTTGGCGAGATCACCATCTGGCTTGGCATGGCAGTGCTTGCTGTTCCGGTATTTCAAAGCTGGCAGTGGATCGGCTTGATCTCTCCGATTTTTGTAGCAATTCTACTTACCAGGATCAGCGGAGTTCCCATTCTGGAAAAACGCGCCGATGAGAAATGGGGCGGACAGACAGATTACGAAGAGTATAAGAAAAATACTCCGGTTTTGATCCCGAAACTATAAATTCTGCAGTGCTTTCACTACCGGATAAACCAATCCGGCAATCAGCAGAAGTGTAATGAATGGACGATTGATATTCTGCCAATTGTAGTTCTTGTTTTTCACTGCTTCTAATCCATGATTGATAGCTGAAAAGAAAAAGAAGAAAATAAAAGTGAATAAAATTGTTAGTTCAGCTTTGATGCCCCAGTTGGCAAAATAAATCAGAAGTGCAATTACAGCATAAGATAGCAGGGCAATAGCTGACTGCTTCTGATAGTTGCTGCCGGTTTCAAACCCTTTCAATTCAGCTGATTTTTTGCCGCATAAAATGCCTTCCAAACCGGAAATTCCGGCAATTGCCACGATGATGATCGGGATCATGAAATGCAGTTGAGCAATCGGATCGTATCCATGTTCAAAGCCAATTTGATAGCCGAAGAAGAAAGCAACTCCTACAGCTAAGATTCGTATCCAATCGAGAATTTTCAATAACATCTTTTCTCCCCAATTTAACTTTATTATACAATTTTAAAATTGACTCAGAAATTCACAAGATAAAAAAAATAGACAAAATTGTTGACGCTATTTGGCAGTTTTGCCAAATAGGCAACAGTTTGTAAAAGGAAAGAAAAAAATGGAAGATTTAGAAATAAAGAAATATGAAGAAATGGCACGCATCAGCAAAGCGCTGGCTCATGCTACAAGATTGTTTATCATTCACAAACTGGATCAGCAGGAATATTGTGTGAAAGATCTTACCCAGATGATCGGGGCTGATATTTCCACTGTTTCCAAACATCTCACCGTTCTGAAAAATGCCGGAATCATCAATTCGGAAAAAAGGGGTAACTGCATTTTTTATAAACTTCAGACCAGATGCGTACTGAATATTTTTAACTGTGTGATGAACGTGATCCAAGCCAATAAAGATAAAATGAATGAAATATAAGAAGGAGATTTAAGATGAGAATGTTAAGTGAATTTTTCCCGGAATTCAGCGAGATGCTGGATAAGATGGATGATCTTTACAAAGAGAAAAGATCGATCGATGAGAAGACCTACCAGTTTATCTGTTTTGCTTTATCGATAAAAGCCCGTTCCAAACCGTGTGTATTGAAGCATTTCAAAGGCGCGTTGGAAGCAGGAGCAACAGTTAAAGAACTAACTTATATTCTGGCTCTAACAATGCGGGAAGCAGCCGGAGCAGATGACTGCTGGACACATGATGTGATCGGTGACTGGAAAGAAATTTTGCAAGGCAACGTCGATTGCGGTTGTGCTAAATAAGTTATAGCAACTAACAAAACGAACAAAACCAAGTTAGTTCAGTTCATGTTGTTCGTTGCATTAAAAAAGGAAATATTATGAATTGGAAAAATGAATGGAAAATACTACTGTTGATGGTGGTGATCTTTCTGGCTGCCTATCATCTGCCGGTAAGTGCAGCTCGTTTTCAAAATGCAGTGATGGAATCTTTTCACCTTTTAAAGGAGTATGCGCGCCTGCACGTGATTCTTTGTTTGATCCCCGCACTTTTTATTGCGGGAGCAATTGGAGTTTTCATTTCTCAGAATGCTGTGATGAAATATCTGGGAGCAAGAGCCAAGCGAGTTGTGGCCTATTCGGTAGCTTCGGTTTCCGGAGCAATTCTGGCAGTTTGTTCCTGTACGATCCTGCCTTTGTTCAGTGGAATTTATAAACGAGGAGCCGGTTTAGGTCCGGCCACTGCATTTTTGTATTCCGGTCCTGCTATTAATATTCTGGCGATAATTCTCACTGCTCGGATCCTGGGTGTGGAAATGGGAATTGCCCGGGCTGTGGGAGCGATAGTTTTCAGTATTGTGATCGGTATAATCATGGGATTTGTTTTTCGCAAAGATGAGCAGGCCAAGGTTCAAAAGCAAATGCTGATGCCGGAGGTAGAAGTAGAGCGGCCTTTCTGGCATAACCTGGTCTTTTTTGCTTCCATGATCTTCATCCTGATCTTTGCTAATTGGGCCAAACCAGCTACAGAATCAGGAATCTGGAATGCGATTTATAGTGCAAAATGGATCATCACTTCTATTTTTGCAGTTGCTCTGGGAATTATCTTAATAACGCTCTTCAAAATGAAATCCTGGAAAATAGTGATCACTGCGCTTGCAGTTTTGATTGTGGGATTTCTATCTAACTGGAATCCCCTGCTGACCTTTGTAGCCGGAGTTGTTTTCCTTTCCTGGTTTATCAGCAGAGATGAAAATGAAATGGGAGAGTGGTTTACCTCCACCTGGGATTTTGCCAAGCAGATCTTACCTCTTTTGTTCTTTGGAGTTATCGTTGCCGGCTTACTTTTAGCCCGCCCCGGACAGGAAGGGCTAATTCCTTCTCAGTGGATTTCTAAATTGGTGGGCGGCAACTCGATCTGGGCAAATTTCTTTGCTTCCATCGTGGGAGCGTTCATGTATTTTGCCACACTTACCGAAGTGCCCATTCTGCAGGGTTTGATGGGAAACGGCATGGGCAAAGGCCCGGCTCTGGCTCTGCTTCTGGCAGGTCCGGCACTTTCACTTCCTAATATGCTGGTCATCCGCAGCGTGATGGGAACTAAAAAGACAGTTGTTTTCGTCAGTCTGGTTGTTGTGATGGCCACGATCACCGGAGTAATTTTTGGAGCGATCTATTAAATGTTTGAATTGTTTGAAAAACTTACGCTGGCACTTTACGGTAATCCTGCTTTAGCAATTGGAGCTAGTTTTCTGTGGGGAATCTTAAGTATTCTACTCAGTCCGTGTCATCTGGCCAGTATTCCGCTTGTGATCGCATTCATTAATGAGCAGAATGATATTTCAACCAGAAAAGCTTTTTTCATATCATTCAATTTTTCGATTGGAATTCTGATCACATTGCTCATTGCAGTTGTGATCTCTTCCTTTGCCGGTTTACTGCTGGGCAGTTTTGATCTGATTTTGAAAATAGTTGTAAGCCTCGTTTTATTGCTGGTTGGACTATATTTTCTGGGAGTAGTTCCACTGCCGGATTTTGGCTCTGGCAAAGATCGTCGAATTAAGAATCGTCCTTATCTTTCCGGATTAGTTTTGGGACTAATTTTTGGATTGGCTCTGGGCCCATGTGCACTGGCTTTTATGGCTCCGATCCTGGGGATTGTGATTGCCAATATTTCAACCCAATTCTGGTTTTGTATGGGCTTGGTTCTTGCATTCATAACAGGACATTGTGGAGTGTTAATTTTAGCAGGAACATTCACAGAAATGGTGAAAAAATATCTGGTCTGGAATACTGCTTCCAGGGGAACGAAAGTAATCAGGATAATTTGCGGGATATTGATTATAATTGCAGCATTAGATACATTTTGGAATGCAATAAATTAAAAAACTAAAGGAGAAAATGATGGTTATTAAAATTTTGGGAAGTGGTTGTGCTAAATGCAAAAAGCTTTATGCAAACACAGAAGTGGCTCTAAAAGAATCTGGAGTTGAAGCGACAGTGGAAAAAGTCGAAGATATTAACAAAATAATCGATTATGGTGTGATGATGACACCGGCTCTGGTAATTGATGAAGATGTGAAATCAGTGGGAAAAGTTCTTTCCCCAAAAGATATAATTAAATTAATTTCTTGAGTGAGTTAACAATGAAAAAAATTATAATACTTATTTTATTCCTTGCAATAGGAATATGTTTTGCCCAAACTTCAGAACAAGATTCAACTTCGGTTAAACCAAAAATAACTTTTCTCGAATTAGGCTCGAAAACCTGCGTTCCGTGCAAAATGATGGAACCTGTTCTGGAATCGATTCGGGAAAAATATGGTGATCAGATCCAGGTGATCTTTCATGATGTAAAAAAGAAGCAGGAAATTGCTGAGAAATACAAGATCAGGATGATCCCGACCCAGATTTTCCTGGATGCAGAGGGCAATGAAATTCACCGGCATATCGGCTTTTATGCTGAAGAGCAGATCGATGAATTTCTGCAGACCCAAGGCTTGACTAAGATTCATTAACAAGGAGAAAAGCAGATGAAAAAACTTCTGGTTTTGAGCCTGTTTTTTCTTGTATTGAATTTGTTTTCTCATGAAGTTTCCTTTATCTATTCCACCCTGGATGAAGAGCCGAATCCTTTTTCAGAACACAAAGGCTGGCAGTTAAATTTTGCAGCCCTGCGCTGGGGGAATAACGATTTCAGTGATTATGCCATTTCGATTTTGCTTACTCAATACGGCTCCACTCTCAGAACCGATCTCGATCTGGCCTGGTTACGACTGAAAATTATAAAAGATCTGGAATTACGTATTGGCAAGCAGTATTATAATTTCAGTGCTGAGTCCGGTTCTGGATCCTGCTGAGGTGGAGGATCTCAAGGTTTCGGCGGTGCCGAATCGATCTCGATTTATCCCTTTCAACATTCTCCACTTGCCAGCAGTTACATGCTTAAGTTGAAATATAATATCAGCTTTTTGGAAGCGAGAGCTTACTGGTCACACAATTTCGCAGAAGAAATGGATGCAGGTTTCAGACTTTCTCTCGATCTTGGTTCATTGCATTGTGGTGGAACAATGATCTGGGAAAATTTCGAGCATAAGAATGAAAAATATCATTATGAATTGGATGCCCAATATGATCTGATGAAGCTGTTCCAATTTTCAGTTCAAACCAGCAGCGTGAATGATAAAATTGACCAGACGGATGACTTAAAGATATTTGGTAAGATAAGTTTTAAAAAAGGATTTGAATTGCCGGTTGCCGGAAAAATAAAACCCTACGCTGGATTCGATTCCTTTCAAAACAATAAAGACAGAATTTCTCTGGCTGGATTAAATTTTGAGCCGATTCCAAATGCTTTCATCAAGGCAGAATACAGAACAAATACCGAAAATGACCTGAATGATGTTTTGGAATTCCAGGTAGGGTATGTATTTTAATTGAACATTGCAGGAAACGAAAATATGATCCTGATGAAATAGTCCTTCGGGATTTCACAGGACAGGTCCTGATTAAATAAAACTTCAAATTAACGATTCAGAATTCAAATTAGCTTTAATATATTCGTTGGGCATTTTTTTTCACTCATCCTTCGAAAAATTTCTTTAAGTGCTAAACTATCATATTGAAACACAAAAGATTAGAGACAAAAAAGTGTAAAAAATTGATTGAAAAGAAATGCTCCTTTTATAAATTAAAAAGTTTATCTCTTTTTTATTGTAGTAGAAGAATTTAATCAATATTCTATTGATTATAAGCAACCGCCAATATATTTTTGCGTGGTCATAAAACAAAAATATTGACAACGAATATTTAAGATTTAATTATGACTTCATGAAAAAAATGAATAAAGAAGAAATTATTTTAAAACTTCAAACTCAGCTTGGTTTTACTGCTCCCGAAGCTGAAGCATATTATTTTATGCTAATAAGCGATGTTACTGCTGCACATTTGTCAAATCTGCTTGATATTAATCGGTCGTATGCCTATGGTTTATTGAAAAAACTGATTTCTCTGGGCTTCTGTACAGAGATCAAGGGCAAGGTTAGAAAATTCAGGGCAATTGAACCCAATTTGGCCTTTGCATCTATGATTGAAGAATTTGAACAAAATATTATCGATTTAAAGAAATTGTCTATTGAAATTCAACCACTTTTCCAGAGAAGGAAAGAAAATGCATCTGATGATTCGGTTAAAATTCTGCATTCCAAGGCACATATTCTGGATACAATAAACAAATATGAGCAAGACGCAAAAGAGGAAATAATTTCTTTCAGTAAACCTCCCTATTTGATGGATGTAAGTAACTTGCAAAATGCTAGTGCTCCCCAAAGAAAAAGTATTTTACGTGGAGTGCGTCACATGGCTATTTATGAATATAAAGAGGATATTGATAATTTCTTGGAAATGATAAAATTTTATAAAAATATGGGTGAAGAAGTTAGAATTGTAGAATATCTGCCGATGAAACTGGTTGTTTTTGATTCAATGAAAGTTGTTTTCA
The DNA here is from genome assembly GCA_021734245.1 of Candidatus Cloacimonadota bacterium. Lineage (NCBI taxonomy): Bacteria > Pseudomonadati > Candidatus Cloacimonadota > Candidatus Cloacimonadota bacterium. Next base: position 9,740 of record JAIPJH010000058.1, read on the forward strand.
CTTTGGAGAAAAAAGCTGGTAAAAAAGATGATGTTACATTTAATTTTTTCAATGATGAAAGCCTGGCAAAAACGTTCAGAATGATCTTTCAATCGTATTGGGAAAGTTCCATGACGTATGAGGAATTTATTAATAGGAATAATTATTTTGTCTCAAAAAAAAATAAAAGAGGTGAATTATGAAAAAAATGACTTTAAGTGTGATTCTGCTGTTTCTCATTAGCGCTCAATTTGCTCAGTTTCAAGCTCCTGAAATTCTTGGGTTAAGAGATTATTTTACTGCTCCGGAACAATGTGCCAGTATCTATATGTTCTGTAATGAAATTACAGCTCCGAACTTTGATCATTACGAGTTTTACTGGGATGGCGAATATGTTGACGAATGGAACTTTCCAAATATGTGTTATATGTTTGTTGATTTTACTCTGTATTCATATCATACAGCAGGTGTAAAGGCTATTTATAGCACTGGCGAATCGGAGATCAGCTCAATCAATTTTTATCTGAGTGAACCGTTTTATGATGTACCACAGAACTTGACATTAACCAATGATTTCAATAATTCTTCCGTTCTATTTCAATGGGAAGAACCTGAAATGAGTGGTTCTGATCCACCGGTTCCATTAGAATACGATATCTATCTGGATGGTGATTTAATCGCGACGTCATCAGAGCTTAGTTTTACTTTTGAGAATATGGTTTATGGGCAAAGCTACGTTGTTGGCATCGCTGTAAATTATAGCGATGGACATACATCGCAAACATTTCATCCGATACTTACCAAAGAGTTGTATTACTGTGAGTTAGACCCACCTGAACAAATCACAATCGATGATATGGAAGGGATTTTGAGTTGGCAAAATCCAGACCAGGGTGACATAATTGGTGGTTCAATAATGAATCTAGTTGCGCCAATGATGTGGCCAACCTATTGGCCTGTAGCTGATCAGCCAGCAACATTGGGAGATAGCACAAATTTTGTGAATCTTATGTGGAGTCTTGCTTCTTGGAATCATAGTCAAGCAGAAGACAGGGAATGTATCTGGATAGATAATGCAAATTTATGCGCTCCGACCCTATATGCTTCTACTGATGCTACCAATATAACTCAATTAAATAATGCTTTATCCTTAAATTATTCTGAAGACTCAGTATATCTATATGATGGTGATACCAGCCTGGATGGGTATGGCGATTTTGTAGCGTTATTCAATTCTGATTCAGGATATTATGGTGTTTTTCAACTTCTTGATGTTGATGCTTTTATTGAAGAGTTTAATGGTTTCAGTGCCTTAAATTTCCATGCCAGCTGGTGGTTCCAGACAAATGGCAGCGATGATTTCAGCGATGCTCCCCGATATTTTCCTCTTTACTATAATATTTATCTGGATGGTGAATTGATTGATTGTGTAAGCTATGAACTTATAGTGAATGACTATGGTATGCCCTTAGTGGTCGATCCTCTTTTGTTACCCACAAATCAATTCGAATATCAATTTGAGAATCTTGTTGGCGGCCAGGATTATGTTGTAGATATCGAAGCGGTCTATCGAGTTGGTACTGCTTCTCCTCAAACCATCGAATTCACTTATGGCGGTGCGGAAGCTGGTAATCCACTTCTTCCAGTTACTAAACTGATTGGCAATTATCCAAATCCATTTAATCCTGAAACTATAATTAGTTTTTCAACCACGAATTCAGACGAATTAACGCAAATCCAGATTTATAATTTGAAAGGGCAGAAAGTGAAACAACTTGTCAACTGTCAGCTGGAAGCTGGTCATCATTCTGCGATTTGGAATGGAACCGATGAAACTGGAAAAACTGTTTCCAGCGGTGTATATTTCTACAAGATGAATAGTGGAAATTTTCATGAAACCAGGAAAATGATCCTGATGAAATAATCCTACGGAATTTCACAGGACAGGTCCTGATGAAATAAATCATTATCTGTTTATGATAAAAACGCTCCGGTATTTCTATCGGAGCGTTTTTATTTTATTTTTTCGAGCCAGTTTATCCCATATGAGAAGCGACATGTTCAGTGAGTTTGCCCAGGCTGTTAACGTAGCTGCCAAATTCATTATCGTACCAGCCCATGATCTTGGCATGGGTAACTGGAATATTTATATCCTGGGCATCCTTGAAGCCAATTGAGGAAAGCACATCAGAAGAAACTTTCAGAAAACCTGTTCTGGTATGAATAGCGTCTCCTTCAATTATTATAGCAGCTGGAAATCCCAGCAGATCGCTGGAAACATTCTGACGAGCAGCAAAATGCAGTATACCCTTTTGTGATCCGTTGGCTACCATTTTGTAAATATTCTTTAAGTAATCAGCTGTCAGGATGGGTAAACCATCATCATCCACACGCGAATTGAAGGTTATATTCAACGAAATGAGTGAAACAGTATTGGTGGGAATTCGAATCGAATCTGCCATGAAGCCAAAGTTGATGATCTGCGGCAGAACCTTTTCCAGAGTTTTGGCAGCACCGGTGGTGGAAAGTATAATATTATTGATTACAGATCGATTTTTCCGAAGATCTTTGGCTCCAGATTTGGGAACTGAATCTAGAACGCTTTGAGTGTTTGTGGCAGCATGAACTGTGGACATGGAAGCAGTAAGAATATCATTGGTTTCTTTATCTTCCAAAAGTGGATTTATCATGTGAGCCAGACCTGTTGTTGTGCAGCTGGCAGCAGAGATTACATCGTGCTTGGTTGGATCGTAATCCAGATGATTGATACCGTAGATAAAAGTAGGATATTGGTTTACTTCTGCTTTAGTTCCATTTTTCATCTTAAAAGGTGCGCTTGTGATAACCTTTTGGGCACCGGATGTAAGATGACCCAGCACACTTCCTCTGGTTTCACTGTCCGATTTGGTTGGATCGAGGAATTGTCCGGTACATTCTACCACCAGCCTGACACCTTCATTCTTCCAATTAATATCTTTTGGATTTCTTTGCTTATTCAAAATCTTAACAGGAAAACCTTCAATTTCTATTTGATTAATTTCCTTATCAATGATTTTAACATTACATGTTTTTCCCGTGTAGCCATACAGAAAATGGTCTAATGTGCCATAAGTGGAATCTGCCAGGATAGTTTGTATCAGATCTTCCAGACTTTTACCAACATCTCTTCCCATATTAATGACGATGCCATCAAATTTTCTGTTAAGAATATGGTACCAAAGAGTCAATTTTCCAATTCGGCCTAATCCGTTAATTCCCAGTAGTTTCTTTTTACTTAAACCGGCGCTCATGCAATACTCCTTCTTTTATTTTTTTTTATACATCCTGCTCCGTAACAGGATAGTTTCCTTTATAGACAATTCCATTTGTAGCATCAATGGCTATCAGGTCAAATGCTTTAAAAATATTTTTGTTGATGATACATTTTTTCTCATCTTCTTTCACTGTCATATGATCGCAATTTACAATGCAGATCTTACCAAGATTGGCAGCGGTTACGGCGGCATGAGAAGTAGCTCCTCCTCTTCCAGTTACCAGTCCTTCACATTCAAAGATAATATCGATATCATCGGGAACGGTGTCGGGTCTTACTAAAACAGCATTCTGTTCGGGATTTTCTTTTTTTAATTTTCTCAGGTCTTCCAGATCGAAAACTACAGCACCATTTAGTACTTCATTTCCAATACCGATTCCGCAACCTATCCGTTTCATTTCACTGCGAGCAACAGCAAAAACTTTCTTTTTCTCGCTTTTAATTACTTTCATGTTCCTGGTTTGCAGAATATAAAGATCTTCAGGCTCCGAAGTTTCAAATGTAAATTCGATCTCCTGATAGCTGAAGCCGTGCACTTCGGTTAATTCACGAGAAATGTCTTCCAGTTTCTTGAATATTTTGGGAAAAGCTGTTTCCAGCGAGAATGGTGCATTTTGATAATATCTTTGTCTCTGCCGTTCACTTACCGGCAATGGATTTACCAGCCCAGCCACAATGTCTTCTCCCTGACTTAGGAAAGAAAAATCTCCCACGATATTGATGCCGGAGACTGTATCATTTACATCGTGAGTAAACAATACTCCAGAGCCGGATTCTCGATGAATATTACCCAACACCATTTTTTGAACGATAACGGCAGTGCCCCATTCATCGGCTACATGCATGAAATCTCTGTAATGCTTAGCTCTTTCTGTATTCCAGGAATGGAAAACTGAAATGATCGCTTTTTTTAATTGCTGGAAGGGATCAGATTCAAACTCCACACCGTTGTCTGTAAGCAGTTTTTTGTAAGAAAAAGCGATATCTCTCATTGTTTCAGGCTTAAATCCGATCTTTTTCTTAACTTTATATTTTTCTTTGTAATCCAGCATGATCTGATCAAAATCGTTTCTATCCAAACCAAATGCCATTCCCCATGTTTGTAGAAGACGACGATAACAATCCCAGGAAGTCCATCCAAAATTGTGCTGCTTACTCAGTTTTTCTGTAATTTCATCGTTAAGTCCTACGTTCAAAAAAGTGTTCATCATTCCAGGCATGGAAATGGTGGAGCCGGATCTTACGCTCAATAACAAAGGCTTGGAAGGATCTCCATATTTCAGGTCGGTTTTTTTCTCAATTCTGGAAACATATCGTTTTAAGAGGTCATCAATATCTTTATTCAAAGAAGCTATCTTAGGCAGTAGATCAATGATCTTGAAAACTTCAGAAGTTATGGCAAAACCGGGTGGTACAGGATAATTCCACAGATAGAGTTTTTTCAGGTAGAAGGCTTTGGAACCAAGGAATATCTGATTGTCCATGGCAGCGCGTTTGGCATTGAAAGGGCTGAAAATCCTGTCGGGATCGTAATTCATGATATTATGGATCTCATCTTTGGAAAGTGTGCTGACCATGTTTCTGAGATTATTCAGGATCTTTCCTAAAAAATTATCGAACATTTGTACCAGGAATGCTGACGCCAGAAGATTTCTGAAAAATACTTCCGATCTTCTCACAATAATAAGTTTTTTCTTATCTTCACTGATGTTTTCATCAAGATTCAGATGCTGCGGAATTATTATGTTAAGAAGTTTGCTGTATGGTAGAATGAAATATTTATTGATGATCTCTTTGATGCTGGATTCCATAAACTGGAAAATGTTAGCGTACTGTCCGATAGAAAAACCACCGGAAGTAAGACTGTACTGCAGCATATCCAAATTGGAATCAAAACCTTGATCGTAAATTCCATTCAAAGCCAAGCCCTCACGGAAAAGATGTATGAGCAGATAGATAGTTTTCAGAGTTCTTACCGTGAAATAATCGATATTGATTTGATCTAAAATTCTTTCAAAAATAATAGAAGCAATATTTTCCAGACGGAAAGTAAGCCCCAGAGCTTCAAATTTCTTTTCCCGGTAATTTCCATACATGGAAGGAATTCCAAAAGCGATATGACGTTTGTGATAGATGTTTTCCCAGCCTTCACTCTCGGCAGGGTCAAAAATGATCTCATTCAGATTTCTCATGATACGGAATATTGTTTTTAAAGATTTGATATCTTCCTGATTGTTCAATTGAGTTTCTAAAATATCAATATCGGTTTTCTTTACAAAATTATGTCGACGCAAAATAGCACTAATATCATAGGTTTCGAATGAATATTTTTCCTTGAGAAGCTGATAAAGTTCAATGATCAGGCTAACTCGTTTTATATCTTTTTCTTTTTTATGATTTATTTTTTTCAGCAGTTTTTCGATGCTTTCCATGTCTTTCAGCAGCAGATCATCCAACTTGATGTTGTTGCTTTTGCAAAGTTGATTTAATACTTTGTGTACACCTTTCACCCAGATTCCATCTACATTGATCGTATCGATAACGTTTTGCGGAATAACGTCCTTCAGCCTTTGAATACTGAGATCGTGCCAGAACTGAATGATCTTATAGGTAATTCCAATATGAGAATTATTGCCTTCCGTATGTGTTTGTTTGCGCAGGAAATGGATAAGTTTGTCATTTCTTTGGGAAAGTTCATCAATTTTGGTTGTTACATCACGCAGTTTGCCTTCAGCACCAATTTCATTGAAATAGACCGGAAAGTTTCGAGTGAGTTGTTTTACACGTTTGTAGATAGGAGAAATTCTGGTATTTAGAAGTCTGGTAACATCTTTCTGAAAAAGATCGGTATCGAAGATAAAAACACCACCGATATACAGATTTATTATGAGAGCCGAAAGAAGTTTCTGCATCATTTCAGGATCGTACTCGATTATTTCCAACCAGACTCGAATATTTTTTACATGATTGGGATCAACTTTCAGAGTCCAATCGTCATTCAGATAATTTACATTTCCACTAACAAATCCGAATTTAATAACCTCTTCTTCGTAAAAATGGATCAATCTTTCATTTTTTGTATTAATGATCTCTTTTCCCAAAGTAAGCATAGAATCTAAAATCAAACCCATATGACTTTCTTTGAAATCGGCAAACAAAGAGAACAAGCCAACAATTGATTGCAAAGACTTCTCCTCATTAAGTTCAGAGCTTATACTTTTGATAGTTCTATTCAAATCCATCAGAAGGTAATTACGATGATAGATCATACCGGGAAGATGAAGAAGATAAAAGATGTAATAAAATTTATCGGTAACCATTTGAAAGATATCGATCTTGGTTCTGAAAGCATCTATGATATCAGAAAAAGTGAAAATACTTTCGTGAAGCTGATCCCAGGTTTTGGCTTTTTTAAGTTTTTCCTGATATGTATTGAAAAAAGCTTTTCCCAATACTTTTATTTCCTCGGAATAATCTTGAGAAAATTTATCTTTATTTTCCGAATACCATTTTTCCAATTCTGTTGTACTATCCCAGAAATCGATGTTTTTTTGAATCAGTTTTTGCATAAAGTGGAAAACTTGTTCCTTCTTTTCCGAATGAGAAGCCGGCTTATTCAAACATTTGATAAAATAACTGATATTATTCAGATAACTGAAATATCTTTCCTCCAAATTACTATCCAGAATTTGAATAAATTCAGATATCAAAGAATCGCAGGTTTTGAATTGTTCGTATTGCTTTTTAAAGAAATTCAGGTATATAAAAACCAGCTGCTTGTGAAGTTCTTTAGAAAGCTTTTCTTTCAATAATGTATCGAAAATCTGCAGGAAGATATTTACAACTTTATCCGTTTCGTTTATTTCATTATAAATCCAGAAGTCGCTGATAAGTATTTTATTTAGCAATTCTAATACTACTTTGCGATTGGAATAGGGATGATGATATTCTTTTATCAGTTCCTTTACTCTTTTGTGAATACCCCAGTAGTCTTTGGAAAGAGAAAGTAGCCACAGATGGTCTTCAGGAATGATGACATTATCATCTTTGGTCATTTCCAGATTTACTTCTAATGCTTTGGAATTTATTATTTTTTTCATAATCTTGCAAAATATTTTATCAGGTCGATCATTCTGGCCGAATAACCGCTTTCGTTATCGTACCAGGCCAAAACCTGAATAAGATCATTGCCTAAAACTTTAGTAGACAGGGAATCGAAAATTGCCGAATGGTAATTGGAATTTACATCTTTACTAACGATGGGATCTTCACAATATTCCAGATAATCTTTAAATTTGCCCAAGGCATAAGCCATAAAAGTACCATTGATCTGAGGTACTGTAACTTTGGAAGCAAGATGAGCTGTAAGTTCTACAAAAGAGCAGTCCGAAACTGGAACTCTGGTGGCAAATCCATCGAAGATCCCCTTCATCTCCGGCATTACAAAGGGTATATTAACAACAGCACTGGAAGTAGTTGGAATAATATTGTTCAAAGCTGATCGGGCGCGACGAAAATCTGGGTGAAATCCATCCTGCAGTTTCTGATTGTTGGTAAAAGGATGCACAGTATTCATAAACGCTTTCTGAATTCCAAATTCATCATGCAATATTTTCAACAGGATCGTTACACAATTTGCCGTGCAGGAGGAATTGGAAATAATTTTATCTGAATTTGAAAGCTCGTTATGATTGATTCCCATGATGACAGTTCTATCGATGGTTTCATCTTCCGAAGGACAGCTAAGTATGACTTTTTCTGCACCTTGTTTCAGATGACCTTCCATCTGCTTTCTGGTTTTGAAAATACCACTGGATTCGACAATGATATCTGCTTTTTGCTTTTGCCAGGGAATGTTTTCAGGTTTATCAAAATGTGTAATAAGTATTTTTTTATCATTAAAAATTAAACTGTCATTTTCGATTTTTGCATCGGTGATAAATCTACCATGAACGCTGTCATATTTTATCAGATGATGCAAGAGTTCGATGTCCATTTTATCATTTACGTGAACTATTTCAATTTCAGGATCCTGGATTGCAAGTCGGAAAACCATCTTGCCAATTCTGCCAAAGCCGTTTATTCCAATTTTTATGGACATTATACTCTCTTTATAACTTCAAAAATTACACTGTGCATTATTTATTTATCAGAATAATGTCAAGAAAATATACCATTATAAAATACTATGGACTTCATACTTAATTGCTATGAAATATTTTACAAAATTACCAGTAGAATTAAATTTTTTATTATAAGAATTTCAGTTATTTTTCTTATTGTTTACTTTCCAAATTTCTTATCGTAATATTCATCGTAAATATTACCGACCAATTCTTCCAGAATATCTTCCAAGGTAACGATGCCAATATGCTCTTTTTCCTGATTTGTGATCACTGCCAGATGAACTTTTCTCTTTCTCATGTTCAAAAAAATATCTGTGATGTCACACTGTGAACGAACAAAATACGGTTTGTGCATCAATTTTTTGATGGAACCTTTTTGAACAGCTATCAGGTCTTTGCTGTAAATAATTCCGACAATTCTATTTTTATGCATTACCGGAATTCGAGTAAAACCTTTTTCGGCTATCTTATGTTTAGCAGCTTGGAAGTTATCTTTAAGCTGAATTGCAAAAACTTTCTGCATGGGAATTACGATATCGATTATCTTTCTGTCTCCAAAATTGAAAACCTGATGAATTATATCTTTTTCGATCTTTTTTATAACTCCCTGATGTTCTCCCAAAGTGGCCAGATCTTTGATGTTTTTGTCGTTGATCAAAAGATTTTCGCTCGTGTTGTTTTTTGATCTTCTGGTAAAATACCGAGAGATCATTAATAACAACCAGATAATTGGAGCTGTTATTTTCATTAAAATATAAATAGCTTTAGATCTTTTCAGGGCGACTTCTTCAGGATTCATGATAGCATGCGATTTTGGAGAAATTTCTCCGAAGATCACAACGAGAAAAGTGATCACTCCGATCATGATGCTTACACCCAAAGTATGAAAAAGTTGATCTGCCAGCAGAGCAGCCAGCGATGAAAGAAGGATATTTACAACATTGTTTCCCAGCAAGATCGTGATAAGAGTTTTATCCATGTGCTTTTTCAGATAGATCAGATAATCAATATTTTTGGTTTTATTGGATTGCAAAGTAGCTATCTGACTGCTGTCGATATCGGTAAGTGCACTTTCCGAACTGGAAAACCAGCCCGAAAGGAACAGAAGTATAAAAATGCTGACTGCGAAAATAACTATTAACATAATAATGAAAACTATAATTATGCCCTGATATGTCAAATCTAATTATTTTCTTTCTTAAAACAGAACTCCAGAACCAGTTTAGCAAAATTCCGAATTATCTTTCGAATTTGTTGCAAACGATAAGGCAGTTGATCAGGATTGAATAACTCAAAAACCAATTTTTGAACTGTTTTCATTTTCGCAAAATGCAGTGTTTTTAGTGCAAGTTGAAGTAGGATAAATAATTATTGGAGCAGCACAAAATAATATCTAATACTTTACAATATAGGCATTTAAATTGAAAATATTGGAACAGAAACCATTTGGAACATCATTTGCAAATTGAATATAACATTGAGGAGAAAGTAGTGAAACAGGAAAACAGATTTTTGATAATTTGGGGCATAATTATGGGGATAATGTCGGTAACAAGGATTATCTTGGGATCTCTGTTTATAGTTGCAGATCACGATATCCTATTGGGCAGTATGAATCTAATTATTGGCTTTATTTTTTCTTTTGTTTCGATAATGTACTTTCGAATGTATAAAAGAGATAATAATCAAACGAAACTGGAATTTATTTCAGTTCTTCCCATCAGTTCATAAAAATGGAAATTTAAAGGAGGTTCTATCGGAACGTGTCAAGCATTTCTGGACACTTTAGTAGTTTAATTTTGTTCATAATTACTTCACTTTCTTTTCGATATTTTCGGGTTTATTGATCCAGACAGATTCAGGCAGATTTTTTATAATCGGTATTTTGTTTCT
>JAIPJH010000059.1 GCA_021734245.1 Candidatus Cloacimonadota bacterium
TGAATTTGAAAGATGTATCAGTAAGTATCGATGTTGCGGTTCCTTTGGGATTGGTCATTACCGAGCTTGTTTCCAATGTGTTCAAGCATGCCTTTCCCAAAGATATGAAAGGTAACATCAAAATAGAACTTCCCGAGAAAAAGAAAGATACGATAAAATTAATTTTGCAGGATGATGGAATTGGTGTTGCCAAAAACTTTGATCTCAGAAAAGATGGAAATATGGGTTTGAAGAATGTGTTTAATCTGGTGGAATACCAATTGAGAGGAAATGTGAATTACACTGTAGAAAATGGTATAAGGTGGGAAATTAAGATTGAAGATAATCTCTACAAAAAGAGAATATAGAGAGGAGTTTTATGAAAAAAATTAAGATTTTGATCGCAGAAGATGAAGCGATTGTAGCTCAATATATGACCATGGAATTGGAACTGGAAGGTTATGAGGTATGCTGTTATGTAGCTACAGGAGAAGAGGCGATCCAGGCAACAAAAAAACATAAACCCGATCTTATTCTGATGGATATCAATTTAATTGGCAAATACGATGGCATCGAGACGGCAGAAAAGATTTTGGAATTTAAAAGCGACATCAAACTCATCTTTATGACCGGATATTCCAGACTGGAAATTACCGAAAGAGCAAAAAGATTGAATCCTCTGGGGTATTTCAATAAACCATTAGAAGTTGATCTGATCCAATCCATTATCGAAAAGGCGTTTTCGGAAAAATAAATATGCATGTTGGATTAATCGTCTCGATTGATCTGATCGCTTTGGCAGATCGTCCTCGATCTGATATAAAAAAGATTTTGATGCGATTTTCGAGACGAAAATCAAAAACCAATGGACTCCACGAGACGTGAAGTCCAACATCATTATAATAATATTCATAGATAGGTTGGGTCAATCGTCTCGATTGATCTGAACGTTTTAGATGATCGTCCTCGATCAGTTAGGGAGGGAAAATGCCATCATCAAGAATTTCGAAAGAATATATCAATAATTTATATTTTGTTACCTGTACTATTAAAAACTGGTATTATATCTTCGATCGATATAATCGCTGGGAAATATTGCTTGAAGCATTGCGATTTTATCAGAAAAATCACAACCTCAAAATTTATTCTTGGGTGTTTATGCTAAATCATATTCATTTAATCTTGCATAATCCTGAAAATTATAATTTCTTGCAATCATTCAAAAGTTATACAGCTCATGAATTAATAAAGAATTTGCGAGAAACAGAACCAAATATACTGAGAATCTTTAAGGTTAAAGATGGTTACAATATCTGGCGTGATAAGAATTATCCTGAAATGATAGAAAGTGAAAGATTCTTTATTCAAAAAGCTAAATATATTGAAAATAATCCAGTGAAGAAAGGTTATGTTTATAATCCTCAAGAATGGAAGTATTCTTCCGCAAATGAGATTCAACTTCTTAATATTACCAGATTTGGGATTTAAAAAATTACGTTGGATCAATCGTCCCGATTGATCTGATCGCTTTGGCAGATCGTCCACGATCTGATGTTGTTTGAATTGACCCAAAAACAAAGTTTGGGTTAAGAATAACAAAATTTAAAACTTCCATTCTTACCTGAAGACTTCGCTTTCAGGCAAGCCTGGAGTTCGAGAAGAAAATCAAAAAAACAATGGACTCCACGAGACGTGAAGTTCAACTACGAAAAATCAAAACTAAAATCTCTATAGACACAATTCTCCATTTTCCCATTTTGACTTTCATGAAATATAAATTGATATTATTTGATGCTGACGGAACACTTTTCGATTTTGAAAAAGCCGAGAAAAATGCTTTCCATACTGCAATGAAAGAATTTGGAATTAAAGAAAAAATCGCTGAATTTCATTATTCATATGAAATAATTAACAAAGCTATCTGGCAGGAATTTCAGGAAAAGAAGATCACCTCTGAAAAACTAAGGATTGAACGCTTTCGAAGATTCTTTACAAAAATGCAGCTTGATCTCGATCCCGTTAAAGTCAGTCCATTTTATTTACAAAAACTTTCAGAAGGAATCGATTTACTTCCTTTTGCGGAAGAGGTAGTGAAGTATTTTCATGGCAAATGCGAAATTGCTCTTGCTACAAATGGTTTATCGGAAGTGCAGCGACCTCGCTTTGCCGCCAGTAAACTATCGGAATACTTCAAACATATTTTTATTTCCGAAGAAATCGGCTTTCCAAAACCAAACAGCGAATTTTTCGAACATATATTTTCTAAACTTCCTTTTTCCGATTCTACAATTATCGTGGGAGACAATTTGACTTCCGACATAAAAGGTGGAAATGATTTTGGTATTGACACATGTTGGTTCAATCCTCAGAAATGTTTTAATAATAGTGATTTTATTCCTACTTACGAAATTGGTAAGTTGGAAGATCTAAAAGAAATAATTTAGAAAAATTAATTAATAGGGGTGAGGAATGAAAATATTTAAAATCTTGGCAATTCTGATAATTCTAACTGTATTAGGATGTGGCGAAAAAGCGGAATTGGGTACAAAAAAGAATCCCATTAAAATGTATTTTGTACCTTCTCTGGAAGCTGGAAAGATAGTTACCAGCGGAAAGGAAGTTGCGGATTATCTGCACGAAGAAACTGGTTATTACTTCAAAGTTGCAGTTCCTACCAGTTATGCTTCCGTCATCGAAGCTTTGGGCACGGATGAAACCGATATTGCCTGGCTGGCAACTTTTGCCTACATTCTGGCAAACGAAAAATTCGGAGCTGAGGTTGCTTTGACCACAGTGAGAAATGGCCTGGAAAAATACCGCGGGCAATTTCTGGCTCACACAGATAGCGACATCAATTCCATTGAAGATATCGAAGGTAAAGTAATAGCCTACACCGATGCTGCTTCCACTTCCGGTTATCTTTATCCTTCAGCCCTGCTGGCCGAAAAGAGCATCAAACCAAAAGATATGATGTATGCAGGCGGACATCCACAAGTGATTTTAGCAGTTTATCAGAAAACTGTAGATGCAGGTTGTACTTTCTGGTCGCCCAAAGATAAAGAAGGTAATATCCGAGATGCTCGCAGAACTGTTTTAGATACTTATCCCGATGTTTTGGAAAAAGTAAAAATCGTAGGCTATACAGACTGGATTCCCAATGATACTGTAACCTTCCGCAAAAATTTTCCTGCTGAAATGAGAGAAAATATTGTTCAATCCCTTCTGGATTTTGCAGCTTCTGAGGAAGGTCATGAAGTTCTAATGTCACTTCTGGATATCGATAATTTCGTACGCGCCGATGATAGTGATTATGATGTTGTTCGTAAAACTCTAAACATCCTGGGTACTGATCCAGCGGAAATGATAAAATGAAAAATATAGTAAAAATATCAGGCCTGCACAAAGTTTATGCAAGTGGCACCCATGCACTAAAAGGCATAAATCTGAATGTAAAAGAAGGAGAATTCTGTATTCTTCTGGGGCTTTCCGGTTCAGGAAAATCCACTCTTCTTCGCTGTATGAATAAACTGATAGACTCAACTTCAGGAGAAATTGAGGTCTGTGAAGGTGATGTCGTAAAAGCAAATGGCAAAGAATTAAGGCATATTCGTCGCCAGATCGGAATGATCTTCCAGCAGTTCAATCTGATCAAGAATGTAAGTGTTCTTACCAATGTGCTCAGCGGCAAGCTGGGATATGTTTCGCTGTCTCATTCAGTTACTTTTTCCTACCACAAAGCAGACATTAATATTGCCATGGAAAACCTGAAAAGAGTAGGATTGAAAAAATTTGCTCATCAGAAAGTGAAGAATTTGAGTGGTGGTCAGCAGCAGAGAGTGGCAATTGCCCGTGCATTGATGCAGAATCCACGCATAATTTTGGCAGATGAACCAGTTGCCAGCCTCGATCCTGCCACAGCAGATTCGGTGATGAAATATCTGGGAGAATTAAACAAAAATGATAACATGACAGTTCTCTGTTCCTTGCATTTTCTCAGTTTAGCCCGCAAATATGGCACCAGAGTTGTTGCCCTGAAAGACGGTGAAATTGTTTATGAAGGAACTCCCAAAGAAATCGATGAAACAAAATTCAAAGAAATATATGGTGAAGATGCGGAAGAGGTGGAAATCAAATGAAAAATATTAATAATAATATAAAAGCTCTTGTTACCGATCTACTTTTTTGGATCTATCTGTTTGGATGTATTTTTTATCTGTTGAATAACTGGTTTGAATTAGAGTTGAATGCATTGATCATTTTGCCGGTTGGTTTTGTATTAACTTTGATCTTTTTCTTCTTAAAAATGTCTATTGGTTCGAAAGTGCATTTAGAAATAAAAAGTTCGGCAAAATGGTATAAAAGTTTCTGGGGCTGGTCTTTGGTTTTTATGCTTCTTGTTACTTTTGTAGTGGGTTGGAACCTGGTAGAAGTAAATCCCTATAAATTTTTCACAAAATTTGGGAATGCAAAAGGTATTATGTCAGGAATTTTTGATCCTAATTTCGATATTCTTTCAATGAGTTTAGCAGCTTTGGCAGAAACGATCTACCTGGCTTTGCTGGCAACTTTATTTGCCATTCCTTTTGCCTTTGTTCTCAGTTTCTTTGCAGCCCGAAACTTGATGCCCAAAACGTTGCTGGGCAATGCAGTTTACATTATAATTCGCACAGTTGCTACGTTGTTCCGTTCAATAGAGGCTATCGTCTGGGCGATTATTTTCAGTGTCTGGGTAGGAATTGGTCCTTTTGCGGGAATGCTGGCTCTGATGATTCATTCAATTGCAGCACTAACCAAACTATATTCCGAGCAAATAGAAAATATCGATGATGGACCGGTGGAAGCGATCAAGGCAACCGGCGCCACAACTTTACAGGTCTGGATTTTTGCAGTCATTCCGCAGATCATCTCGCCATATCTGGCTTTCACAATTTACCGCTGGGACATCAACGTGCGAATGGCAACGATCGTTGGTTTTGTTGGTGGTGGCGGTATAGGATTGCTGTTATTGCAACAGCAGCAGCTACTGCGTTGGCACAATGTAGGACTTATCATCTGGCTCATTGCAGCAGTTGTATGGATAATGGATATGACCAGCGCCAAAGTGCGTGAAAAACTTGTGGAATTATAAGATTGTTGGAATAATCGTCCCGATTGATCTGAATGATTCGAAAGATCGTCTTCGATCTGATTTTGTTTGAATTGACCCAAAAACAAAGTTTGGGTTAAGGATAACAAAATAATAACTTCCATTCTTACCTGAAGACTTCACTTTCAGGCAAGTCTGGAGTTCGAGACGAAAATCAAAAAACCAATGGACTCCACGAGACGTGAAGTCCAACATCAACATAATAATAGGAATAGGTTGGATCAATCGTCCCGATTGATCTGAATGATTTGAAAGATCGTCTTCGATCTGATGTTGTTTGAATTGACCCCAAAACAAAGTTTGGGTTAAGAATAACAAAATGATAACTTCCATTCTTACCTGAAGACTTCGCTTTCAGGCAAGTCTGGAGTTCGTGAAGAAAATGAAAAACGTTTGAACTGCTCGGGACGAGCAGTCTAACAAAAGGATTTTATAATTTATGAAATACAAAGCTGTAATTTTTGATCTGGACGGCACCCTCATCGATTCGATGGGCATCTGGCTGGAGGTCGATAAAGAATACCTGATAAAAAGAAATATTCCGGTTCCTGACGACCTGTTTCAGGATGTGCCGGAAGGTAACAGCTACAAAGAGATTTGTCAGTACTTCAAAGATAAATTCAATCTGCCGGATTCGATTGAAGAAATCGGTAGAGAATGGCAGGAAATGGTGGAAAAGCATTACAAAACCGAGATCACCTTAAAATCTGATGCTCATGAGTTGATCGGATTTCTACATTCACAGAATATAAAATTGGGAATCGGAACCAGCAACAACAAACATCTGGCAGAAACTGTTTTACAGGCAAATGAAGTGCTGCATTATTTCGATTGCATTGTAGCCGGATGTGAAGATATCAAAGGAAAACCATTTCCTGATATTTTCCTGCAAGCGGCTCAGCAGTTAAGGATCGATCCCGTTGACTGCCTGGTAATCGAAGATACATTACATGGCGTTCGGGCAGCTCATAATGGCGGCATGGAAGCATTTGCCATCTTTGATGATAATGAAACACACGAAGTGGAAAAGCTGAAAAAGGAAGCTGAATTTTATGCAGAAAATTTCGGTGAGATTCTGGAAAAACTTACCCTCAATCTTCGCTGAATATATTCCTGGCAAGCGAATTGACAGCAGTTCATTCTAACCAGAATAAAATTGATAAAAAGAAAAATATAGCAAATTGATTTAATAAAGCTATCTTATTATAAAATAAAAAAATAGGAAAATTATGCAATTCAAAGAACTGGAAATAATCGAGCCCATCCTGAAGGCTCTGAAAAAAGAAAATTATATCGAGCCTACTTCGATACAGGAAAAAACAATCCCGCTAATACAAAAAAGAAATGACGTTCTGGGAAGTGCCCAAACCGGCACCGGTAAGACGGCTGCCTTTGCTATCCCAATTCTGCAACACCTGTATCAGGACCGTCAGCGGCAAAAGAAATCACACAAAATATTAGCATTGGTCATTACTCCCACGCGAGAATTGGCAATTCAGATTGGAGACAGTTTTTCTACTTATGGAAAATACACCGGAATTAGAAATACAGTCGTTTTTGGAGGAGTAAAACAGGGGTTACAAACCACAGCTCTAAGACGGGGAGTAGATATTTTAGTGGCAACACCCGGCAGGCTGCTGGACTTAATGAACCAGGGTTTCATTAACTTGAAAGACGTGGAATATTTTGTTTTGGATGAAGCAGACAGGATGCTCGATATGGGCTTTATCAATGATATTCGCAAAATTATTGCTAAATTACCAGCAAAACGCCAATCCCTGTTCTTCTCTGCTACTATGCCAAACAGCATAGTTAAGCTTTCCAGAAAAATCCTGAACAATCCTGTAAAAGTGGATGTCAGTCCGATATCTTCTACTGCAGAAACGATTCGACAGTATCTGTATTACACCAATAAAAAGGACAAAATAAAACTCCTGCTGCACATACTTCAAGACGACAAAATCGATCAGGCGTTACTGTTTTCTAGAACCAAACATGGAGCTGATAAGATTACTCGTCACCTGAAAAAATTCAAGATCAAAGCTGCTGCAATTCATGGTAACAAAGCCCAGAATAATCGGCAGAAGACTTTATCCCAATTCAAAGCTGGAGATCTGCGGGTGCTGGTTGCCACAGATATTGCTGCTCGTGGTATCGACATCGATAAACTTAAATATGTTATCAACTTCGATATTCCTAATATTGCCGAAACTTACGTTCACAGGATTGGCAGATCGGGCCGGGCGGGAGAAGAAGGAAATGCAATTTCAATATGCGAACCGGAAGAAAATGCCTACATTAAAGAGATAGAAAAATTGATAAATCTTAAGCTGAAAGTTATAAACCAGAATCCTTTCCCGCAAACAGATAAGGCAATGACGAAAGAAGAGAAGAAGGAATGGGAAAAGGAGAAGCAGCAACGAAAACAGGAATTTTTTTCAAACAGAAATAAAAGAAAAAAGAGATAATTTTAATCTAAGAATTCCTCGCTGCTCTGCATCGGGGATAGACAAATTTAAGAATTTTCTTTATTGCGTTTTTTTTAATTATAAACCCCTCCAACTACCTTAATATCCATAAAAATTTTTTAAAAACAATTTGCGGCTTGACACAAAAACCTTACTTTTATGATATACCCCCTGAGGGTATTTGAAAAAAATGAAAATTATTTTTATGTAGGAGGTTAAATGGAACATAAATGTGAAGTTTGCGAAGTAAAACATGCACATCATTCCGAGGAATTTAAAAAAGGAATGAAAAACCGGTTGAACCGTATAGAAGGACAAATTCGCGGCATCAATCGCATGATTCAGGAAGATGTATATTGCGATGATATTTTAAATCAAATGGCTGCTGTTCAACGTGCCTTGATTTCTTCTGGAGAGGTACTTTTGGACGCTCACATTAAATCTTGTATTGTAGAACAGATCCAGGATGGAAAACTGGAAGCTGTTGATGAATTGATGGAAACTATAAAAAAATTAATAAGGTAGATAATGATTTTAAATTTATTAAACGAGATTTTCAGAACTTATCTAGAAATTGCTCCGTATTTATTTATCGGGCTTTTCTTTGCGGGTTTATTGCATGTAGTATTTAAAAAAGATTTTGTAGCAAAACATCTGGGGGAAAATGATTTTCTGGCAACGATCAAGGCTTCAATACTGGGAGTTCCGTTGCCGTTATGTTCTTGTGGCGTAATACCTACGGCTCTTTATCTTAGAAGGCAAAATGCATCCAAAGGTTCTACGCTTTCATTTTTGATTTCAACTCCTCAAACCGGAGTGGACAGCATAATTGCAACCTATGGAATGATGGGACCGGTTTTTGCGATTTTCCGACCTCTGGCAGCTTTTGTGATGGGAATTACAGGTGGTGCTCTTACAAATATTTTAACGAGAAATGATGAAGATAAAATTGTAGAACCAAAAAACGTTTGTACGGATTGTGCAACTGATAAACCAGAACCAAAATCTTTTTGGAAGAAGATAATGAGCGGCTTCAATTATGCCTTCAAAGATTTTCTGGATGATATAGCTATACAATTGATTGTTGGTGTGATTTTGGCTGGTGTAATTTCTTTTGCAATTCCCGATAATTTCTTCGAGCAATTCGGAGGAAATGGAATTGTGGGAATGCTGATCATGATTGCCTTTGGAATTCCGCTTTATGTTTGTGCCACCGCTTCCATTCCGATCGCAGTTTCGCTGATGTTGAAAGGAATTTCACCTGGAGCAGCTTTTGTCTTCCTGGTAGTAGGCCCGGCAACCAACGCTGCCACCATAGCTCTAATTGGAAATGCTCTTGGTAAAAAGATGGTAGCGATATATCTTTCTGTGATCTCCGTTTTCGCAATTGGTTTTGGCTTTTTATTAAACTGGATTTTTGATATTTTTGGAAATATTGAAAATTTCAATATGATGCATCATGAACATGGAATTCCCTGGTATCTAACTGTTTTAATGGTGCTGTTTTCCATTTTCCTACTCGCATCATTATTTAGGAAGATCTTTCCCAGAAAGAAGTTAAAAATTCCGAAATTGGAGGTGAATGTGAATAAGCAGACTTTCAAGATTGAAGGTATGACTTGCAACCATTGCGTGATGAACGTAAAAAACGCAATTGAATCGGTAGAAAGTGTAGAGATAGTAGAAGTTTCACTTCCCGGCAAAAACGCAGTTGTAGAAGGTAACTTCGACGCTGCCAAAGTGAAAGAAGCTATCGAAAAAGCTGGCTATAAAGTAGTATAAATATAGCCTTGCGAAGGTTTTGAAACTTCTTGAAAAAACGACCTTCGCAAGGATATAACTAATATCTTTTAACACACAACTATAACCTTGCGGAGGATGAAAACCTGCGCAGGGTTTTCTTTTTCATTGCCAAATTTCTTTGTTATCAAAATTCTACATTTATCGATAAAGGAGTGGAGATGAAGAAGTTTGGATATTTTATGATTTTTTTATTAATTCTAAGTTGTGCGCAAAATACATTAAAAGAAAAACATCACAAAAGCTACCAGGAACTTATTGATATCTGGGAATCCGCAGAAAGTGATACGCTGACGCTTGAATCTGCCGAGAATCATCTTATAAAATATTATCCGGAATCGGAAAAGGTTTTCGAGCTGGCAAATGAAGAGTTTTACGACCGTCTTTATCCGATCTGGCGAGATGATTCACTCAAAGTGAAAGTTATAACCGAACTCCTGGAAAAATATCCCAAAACAAACTGGCGCAGAACAATGTTTCAATATTTGTTTTATTCCTTAAATGAGCTGGGAAGGACAGGCACACTTTATAGTGTCCTTGCTGATTTTCGCGTGGCTTTTCCAAACGATTATTTACCATTTGCCAGTACAGCCAGATATTACAGCAAAAATGATCATGAACTGCAAACTGCAGAAATATTTGCTGAGAAAGCCTTCAGAATTTCATTTAATTATCCAAAATTGGATCACTATCCACCCATGCAATGGGAAATGGAACAGCGTTCTGCCAGTGTGAACGCAGCAGTTATCTGGGCAGAAACCTTAATAAAGAACGGCAAATATCAAGTTGCTATTAATAAACTTATGAAAATAATTGAAGATAATAAACTTGGCATCGATGATGAGACGACTCTAGGTGGATGTTATTACTATCTGGCAGAAGCTTATAAAAAGCTGGATAAGCAGGAAGCTGCTGTTGATGCTGCTATAAATTCTTTAAAAGCAGGAGATTCAAGAAATTATTACACTCCCAAAGCTGATTCACTTTTGCAGGAAATGATCGGTTACATGGATTTGAGTGAACCGGAATATCTGGATTTCTGTCGTAAAAGATCTGGATACAATGATGTGGAATTTTCTGACATAACTGAAAAAACAGGTTTAGAAGGAATTAAAGCAGGAAGAGTAGCCTGGGCAGATTTTGACGATGATGGTTTTGCTGATCTGCTTTTGAATGGTTGCAGACTTTTCCATAATGAAAATGGCAAGAAATTCAAAGAAATAACATCAGAAGTTTTTAATGATACCATAAAAGCCAATGGCGGACTTTGGGGAGATTTTGATAATGATGCAGATCTGGATATTATCACCAAAGACCAGGAAGGTGTCTGGCTGCAAAATGAAGGAGTTTTTGAAAAAGTATCAGGACCAAATTCAATTCAGAATAATAAGTTTTCTACCGAAGGTTTGGGAATCGGAGATATAAATAACGATGGCTGGTTGGATGCCTATTTTGCAAATTACGAGAACAGGAATGAATCCGGATCGGAATATGAAGAGGATCAGCTTTTCAAAGGAATTGGAGACGGCTTGTTTTACGATGTGACAGAACGTGCTGATATTTTGCCGATTGATGGAGAAAACCGAGCAGGCCGCGGTGTGAATATGGGAGATTTTGATAACGATGGAGATCTGGATATTTTCGTTTCCAATTATCGTTTGCAGGAAAATTTCCTGTGGCAGAATGATGGAACCGGGCATTTCGAAAATGCAGCTTTGGAAAAAGATGTTGCCGGAATCGAGATTGAAGATTGGTGGGGACACACGATCGGTAGTGAGTGGGGAGATTTGGATAATGATAGCGATCTGGATCTTTTCTGTGCAAATCTGGCTCATCCGCGCTACATAGATTTTTCTAATATGAGTATGGTTTATCTAAATTCAGGAGCACCGGATTATACTTTTTCTGATAATCGTAGAACTGCCGGCATCAGATTTGAAGAAACACATTCTGAACCTTGCCTGGCAGATTTCAATAATGATGGATTTCTGGATGTTTACATCAATTGCATTTATGAAAAAAGACGTTCTTTTTTGTATATGAGCAATCGTGATGGAACATACAGAGAAGTTACTTTTTTAGCTGGAGTCAGGCATTTTAATGGTTGGGGAGTTGCAGCTGCCGATTTTGATAACGATGGAGATCTTGATCTTCTGGCTGCTGGTGGCACAATTCAACTTTTCCGAAATGACACAAAGAAAAATAATTGGTTGAAAGTAAAAGTGATCGGCAAAGATCATGTTGATGCTATAGGAACCAGGCTGGAGCTTTCCAACAAAAATATAAATTTGATCAGGGAAATCCAAGGTGGAAAAGGAACAACAAATCAGCACGATCTGGTGCAGCATTTTGGTCTGGGTTATCAAAAAGCACCTTTCAAATTTCATATTAGATTTCCCAATGGAGAAAAAAGAATTATCTTAATTAAAGAAGTGAATAGATTGA
The DNA here is from genome assembly GCA_021734245.1 of Candidatus Cloacimonadota bacterium. Lineage (NCBI taxonomy): Bacteria > Pseudomonadati > Candidatus Cloacimonadota > Candidatus Cloacimonadota bacterium. The sequence continues at coordinate 11,839 of JAIPJH010000059.1, forward strand.
TAAAAGTGGTGCAATAATCAGCTCCCCTTTGAAAGGAGAAACGACTTTAGTCGTAGAGGGGCTTGAAAATAGGTTTCGATAAAACCGCCCCTTTTTTTCACCCTTACAAAAAGGGACAATAAAATATGGAGATAGTATGAAGAAATTAGTTTTAATTTTTGTAATTGGTATTTTTCTTTCCAATTTGTTTGGTTGGGGTGGATTAGCTCATAGAATAATAACAGAACAAGCAATGCAAAACCTACCGCAAGAAATACCAGTTTCTATGGAATGGAAAGTCTATATCGTAGAACACTGCAGCGATCCCGATAAAAGAAAGGATGATACTCCCGGCGAAGAAGAACGGCATTATATCGATATCGATTATTACGAGGAATTCAATCGTGGTGAAATGATCTTTGATAAAGAAAAATTGATCGAAAAATATAGTGAAGAAGTGGTTGTAGATCTTGGAATTTTGCCCTGGGCGATTCTGGAAACTTATAAAAATCTGGTAAAAGCTTTTGAAGAACAAAATAATGAAGAAATCCTGCTTTATGCTTCTGATCTGGCGCATTATGTGGAAGATGGCAGCCAGCCACAGCACCTTATTTTAAATTATAACGGTAAAATGACAGATCAATATGGAATTCACAGACGATATGAAACTGGAATGATAGAAACATATGAATCCGAAATTCGTGCAAATTTAAAAAATTCAAGTGCGGAAAAAATAGATGTCGATTTGGATTATATTTTCAATTATATAACCGATAGCAACTCCCTGGCTCCGATCATTTTTGATGCCGATCTGCATGCTTTAAAATATGCGGAAGATTATAATGATGAATATTATCGATTGCTCTGGTTCAAAACAAAATATATAACACAATTACAATTTAATTATGCTGCGGAATATTTAGCATCCTTCATTTATTCTGCCTGGATGGAAGCGGGAAAACCTTGAAAAGGCTTCTTGAGAAATTTCTTTCAGTTTAGCACTTTCAAGGTTTTTAGGCAACCACCACAAAGACGCAAAGACGCAAAGACGCAAAGACGCAAAGACGCAAAGACGCAAAGACGCAAAGACGCAAAGACGCAAAGAGGCAAAGAGGCAAAGAGGCAAAGAGGCAAAGAGGCAAAAAGGCAAAGATGCAAAGAGGCGAAAACGCAAAGATGCAAAGATAGTTGGATCAATCGTCTCGATCAGGAATGAATTAAACATGCTTTTGGGAAAAAACCGGAAAGGGTGTGGACTCCACGAGACGTGAAGTCCAACATCATTCAATCAACTATTTCATCAATAGGCATTTCTTAGTAACGGAAAAATCTCCTGCCTGCAATTTCACAAAATAAACTCCACTGGAAACTGGCTGGTTGTTATCATCAGTTCCATTCCAAAGGATTGAGGCTTTGAGACTTTGAGAGGGGGAGACAGAGAGAGTTTTCACTTTCTGTCCTCTCAAATTATAGATTTCCAGCTCTGTGTTCTCCATGATCTCTGTGGTGAGAGAAAACTCAATCGTTGTGCTGGGATTGAAAGGATTGGGAAAAACAGTCATTTCAAATTCTGATTCAATTAAAGTATTGCCACTTTGAACTGAATTCTGGCAGATAAAATTGTGAAAATCATCAGAAGCAGCAATGGGGTGTAGAGCAGTTTTTCCACTGTTACTGCTAGCAGAAATGTAATATTGGATTTCAGTTCCCTGCGGTTGATGAGGAATGTTTGCAGAAAAAGAATCTATAGCGGTTTCCTGAAGTAAAATGGAATTCCATTCTGTTTGTGAAGCTGTTTTCCAGAAGAGTTTTAATTCCGAATCGATCAAACCTTGCTGACTGTAATCAACTATTTTACAGGCAATTGGATAATCCTGGTTTGAAATAATAGTATCAATATATGGTTTGTGTTCTATCCTGATCATATCAGGATCAAAAATACCCATCGTTCGGCAATGCAGAGCATCGTAATAATACCATTCCGAATAGGGAATGCCAATAATTTCATAGCCCGGCATGGCAGCTTCATAAGTTGCAATTGCTTCATCATCAGAAGCAATTCCAAAAAGCGGAACCAGAACCTTTTTATTCAAGATCAGAGAGTTTGTATAAGCAGCTACATCATTTCCCAGATAATAATCACAATATATGCGAATGATATTATAAGGACGATCAAAACAAGTTGTGAAATTCTCAAATTCAGCTGCAACTTGCTCAACCATATTGTATTCCGGATGCCAGATATCAACTTCTTTAATCAGCACTGTTTCTTCATCCAAAAGCTTGGCAATGCAATCTATGTGTTGAATTCCCAGATTTTCGAAATTGCTGATTATATTGTAAGTTTCGATTCCCGCATATTGCTGCATCAAATCGAAGAATTCATTATTGGAAAGAATAGGCAGATTTTCATCCAGCATCTGTTGACTGGAAAAAGCAGAATTATAACCATCATACATCACATTGCCACCCGTAAGATAGGCAGGAAGTTGATAATTATTCCAATTCATTTGATCTGCGAAAGCAGCATTTACAGCATCATCTTCACTCCAATCTCGACTTGTTGCCGGCACCCAGGGATAACCATCAAAAATTGGATCAAGGATTCCGATTTGTCCATCTCCATCGAATAAACATTGTGGTCCCCAATCTCGCGTCCAATGTGAATATGTATCTGCAAAAATAAAACTGCAATGCTCCATATTTACATTCCAACTTGCAAAAGCAGCACGAGCCTGCTGTTCTTCTGTAGAATTTTCTACCAGAATATAAAGAGAATCATCTTCAGCTAATTCCACCACGAGTTCTGAAGGAATTCCCAGAGGCCAGCGAATAAGAGTTCCGATTGCCGGTTCCCATTCAGCTATCATTCTAGCTTGTGGAGCAGGCTGACAAAAAATTTGGAAACTTATCAACAAAGAAAAAATTACTAATATATATTTCATCTCTGTAACCTTACAAATTTTTAACTTTTAAAATTTCGGAAATTGTATATAAAGAACCTGAAATCATAACAATATCATCATCCTCGGCTTGCTTTATGGCAGTCTTGGCAGCATCAACTACATCATGAATAACTTCAAAATTATTGTGATACTTCTTTGCAATTTCCAGCTGTTCTTCGATTTCAGCAGCACGCTGAGACTGGTTCTTTGCAATAAATACTTTATAGCTTACTTCACAAATATCCTTAATAATCGATTCCAGATTTTTATCTCGCAAAATTGCCAGTACAAAATGGATTTTTCTATTGGGAAACATTTCCAAAAGATTGTTCTTCAAAGCTCGCACGCCTTCTTCATTGTGCGCACCATCCACAATTACGGTTGGATGATGATGGATGATCTGCATTCGGCCCGGCCAATTAACTTGATTCAGAGCCTTTCGAACTTTTTTTTCAGAAACATTTTTTCCAATTTTCTGCATGAAAGCTATAAATGAGGTTAAAGCAACGGCTGCGTTGGAAGCTTGATGTTCACCCAGAAGGTTCAGATTCAAGTTCTTCCAAGTAAAGTCTTTGTACTCATAATCAAATTTTGTTCCATCAATTGTGAATTTAACATTTTCCACTTTGAAATCTTTTCCAGATCTGACGATGGGGACATTTTTTTCATCAGCAATTTCAGTGATTACATCATCGGCATTATCGGGTAATTTACCCAAAACTAGTGGAGTTTTATTTTTTAAAATTCCAGCCTTCTCAAAAGCTATTTTCTCTATTGTATCGCCCAGGCTTTTAGTGTGATCGAGAGAGATAGAAGTGATTACAGATACGGTTGACTGAAATGGATTTGTTCCATCCAATCGTCCACCCAAACCAACTTCAAAAATAGCAGCTTCTACTTCTATTTCGTAAAATATAAGAAAAGCGAGAGATGTTGTGATCTCAAAAAAAGAAGCTTCATTTTCTTCTAAGATTGTTTCCCACGTTTTATATTTTTCTATTAAGGTTTTCAGTTCAATATTTTTGCCATTTATGCGAAAACGTTCGCGATAATCCACCAAATGTGGAGATGTATTCATGCCGGTTGAAAGCCCATGAGCCAGACACAAAGCTTCGCAGATCGCTGCAGTAGAACCTTTTCCATTCGTTCCAGCAATATGAATTCCCTGTAATTTTTCATTAGGATTGTTCATCGCTTTCAAAACATTCAAAATTCTGTCCAATCCCAGTTTTACATTTCCAGAATGTCGTTGATAAATATAATCTAAAAATTCCTGATATTTCATTTTTTAATCCTATAAAAAAACCTTCGGGAAATCCCGAAGGCTTAAAGCAAGATCTTTATAATTTGTTACTAATCTAATATACTTTCAGGAAGCACATGATCTGGAAATTTTTCTTCGTGAGGGCAGCTAACGGTGATTTCACCTGTCAGAGAATTTCCTTCCATAAAATACTTATCGCCCACACCATTTTCAGGACATTCATAAGTTTTCTTCAGATAATTCATACGCATCAGGTCTTGAGCATCACCATTAAAATCTTCTTCGCGTTCTTCCATATATTGTTTGATTGCTTTGTAAATTGTGCTCATGTTTTTTATGCATTCTTCTGCTTTCTGCTTCTTATTTACATTATATGTTTGAGGTAAGATCAGGATGAATAATAGAACTGCTAACGCTACAATACTCAATACTTTATAAATGTTGAAATTTTTCATCATTTCTCCCTATATTTTTTCTTAGATAAGTCCGAATTCAGGTAATATTCGTCAAGTTTTTTGTTGGAATTGTTTTTGAATGATATTCTGCTTGACCGATAAAGTTGAAAATTGGAATTATGAAAAAAAAATTCTGGAGGTAATTTATGCCGAAAAAAGTATTAGTTGCCACTCAAAAACCATTTGCAGCCGCAGCGGTTGTAGAGATCGAAAAAATTTGTAAAGAAAAGGGATATGAATTCATCCTGAATGAAAAATATCCTGAGCAGGCAGATCTTGTGAAAGCTGTTAAAGATGTTGATGCACTGATTGTGCGGAGCGATAAGGTTACCAAAGAAGTTATCGATAATGCAGATAACTTGAAGGTTGTGGTTCGAGCTGGTGCTGGATATGACAATTTGGATTGCGAAGCTGCTTCCGATAAAAAAATTGTTTGTATGAACACACCAGGACAAAATTCTAATGCAGTTGCAGAACTTGCATTTGGCATGATGGTTTATATGGCTCGCGGACAATTCAACGGAAAACCCGGAACAGAATTGAAAGGTAAAACACTGGGAATTCATGCCTATGGAAATGTAGGAGTGAATGTAGCCCGAATTGCTAAAGGTTTCGATATGAAAATTCTGGCTTTCGATCCTTATGTGGATGCTGAAAAAATGAAAAAAGAAGGCGTGGAACCAGTTGAAACTGTGGAAGAATTGTACAATCAATCAGATTATGTTTCGCTGCATCTTCCTTCCATTCCTGCCACACAAAAATTCGTGAACAAAAATCTGATCAGTATAATGAAACAAGGAGCTACAATCATCAACACTGCCCGTAAAGAAGTGGTTTGCGAAGATGGTTTGCTTTTCGTATTATCCGAAAGAAAAGATCTCAAATATGCTTCGGATATCGCTCCTGTAAATAAAGATGAGATGTTGGAAAAACTGCCGAATCAGGTATTTTTTACACCCAAAAAAATGGGAGCACAAACATTGGAAGCAAATGTAAATGCCGGAGTTGCAGCCATTAATCAGATAATTAATTATTTTGAAAATGGAGATACAACATTTCAGGTAAATAAGTAAAAAAATAATAAAATGTATTTTGGCCACTTGTAATTCCAGGTGGCTTTTTCTTTATTGATTCTATCAAATTTTTATAAAACTTTTGACAAATATTGTACAACCTTCAATTCTAACACAGCGAGAAATTGAAAGAGAAAGAGTGAAAATATAGGAGGAAGGATGTCAGAATTCAAAACATTGGAATATTATGTAAATGATGATTATTCATTTGAAATAAAAAGGAATGAAAAAGGTCAGAAAATTGGTCGATTGGTAAGTTTGGAAACTGATCAGCAAATGGGCCCGGAACTTGTTCAAAAAGTAATTCCAGAGAATATTAAAAACCTGGTAAATGTTGCCAAAGTCGTTATCAGTGCTGCCTGGCAGGATGGCAAAATACTGCAATCTGAAAAAGATGCTTTCAACAAAGTTTTCGAACATGTGGATGTTTCTGAAGAACAGGAAGCCGAGATAAAAAATGAATTAGTAAATCCTACTCCAATTGAAGAGCTCGTAAAAAACATTAGAACTCGCGAAGAGAAAATGCTTATTTTGGAAACATCACTTCTCCTTATAATTGCCGATAATGAATTTCATCCCAAGGAAAAAGCTTTTATCGAATATCTTGTGAAGGAATTTAAACTTGATAAAACTGATTTCGCAATTTTGTATAATGTTTTACCAGAAGAAGTTCGCAAATATATCGTAAAAGAAAGCATAACTGATACTCTGGCGATTAAAGCAGATGAGATTGAAATGCTGACTCAATTTGCCGAAAAAAGTGAAGTTAAAGATGTAAATCATGAAAAGGTTTATTCCAGCTTTCTGAATAACTGGAAAGATCGCAGCAATCGCTATCGCAGAATTAGCTCATATTAAAATTTAAGATTTAAGATTGAGAAAGCTCCCCTTCGTAAGGGGAGAAGAGAAACGAAGTTTCGAAGAGGGGTTTTACGATTTACGATTTACGATTTTTTTAATTATCAGATTCCTTATTTCTCCCTTGTTAAGGGGAGATGCCGACAGTTGCCGGAGAGGGGTTTAGATTTACGATTTCTTTATTTATCAGATTCCTTCTTTCTCCCTTTTGTAAGGGGAGATGCCGACAGGCAGAGGTGAGGTCTTTCCGATGGCTAATTTTAAATTGGGGAAGTATGGAGCAAAAAGGACATAACAAAATTTTTCGTTTTAACTTATTTTTTATTTTACTTTTTATATCTTTTTCGGGAATGCTTTTTTCCATCGAAGTAGCTGGCCATTTAACCGAAGATACTATATGGAGTCCGGTCAATAATCCCTATCAAGTCACTGGATTTGTTTATGTTGATAGTGGAGTAACGCTAAAAATATTACCTGGAACAGTTGTTCAATTCGATGATGCGATAATGGAAGATACAGGTAACGATGAGTTTTGGTTCCATATTGGTTCTGAACCGATAGCAAAATCACTTCATGTTGAAGGCAGATTAATAGCAGAAGGTACAGTATCAGATAGCATTATTTTTACAAGAACTCATAATGAACCTTTTCGACATTGGGGTATAATCTATCTTACTGAAGAAGCTGAGTTATCCTCTTTTAGACATTGTGTAATTGAATACTCAGGTTTTACTGGTTACAGCTTAATGGAACAGATTTATGGTGGAATTGCAGTCTATAATGGTTCAGTTAAAATTGAGAATTGTACTTTTATAGATAATCGTCGTGGTGTTAATTTACGAAGTGAAACTGAACAAATTATCATTAAAGACTGTAATTTTCAATTTATTGGTCCACTATTAACTATCCCTTATAAATTGATATCAGGAGGTAATGGATGTCCTAATAGTGTTTTAATTGCTAATAATACATTTAATTCATTAATGATCTCTTCAGATACATCAGCATATTTTATATTCAATAAAGGTATTGGATTATATGGTGAAACTTTTGCTATGGTATTAGATAGTCCTGATCAAACTAGTGACCCGTCAATCATCGATTGTCGGATAGAGACGTTTCAATTTAACTCGTGAATCTTGGGTGGTAAACTGCCAGTTTATTGAGCATTCTTTTTTGTTTCTTGCTTTTGTCCATGCTGCTACCTGGCTGGACAGCATTCCAATATCAGGGATTCTTCTGTTTAAACATTGCTTCTGCATAACATTTAGCTCGATTTCTGCCATATTTAACCAGCTACCAT